>JAMOUE010000380.1 GCA_027068235.1 Deltaproteobacteria bacterium
ACTCAACACCTTGGCAGGCCTTTTTAAGTTTGTCAGGATCTGTAGAATTAAGACCTTTAACTCCATTTGATGCTCCAAGCTGTTGCACTGCATTTGTTACTGCAACCTGACTATCTATCTTCATCACTTTCACCTTAAATCACCTGCAAATCTGCCTGCAGGGCCCCTGCTGCTTTTATCGAATGCATTATTGCTATAAGATCCCTGGGTGTTACACCCACGGCATTTAGGGCTGAAACCAACTCTCCAATGGTTGAACCTTGCTTCAGCACCACAAGCTTTCCGCCACTCTCATTCACCTTCAGCTCTGTATCAGGGGTAACAGCCGTCTGGCCTTGTGGTGAAAATGGAGCAGGCTGAGAAACCTGTGGGGATTCCTTTATCTGGATACTGAGATTACCGTGGGCAATGGCCACTGTGGAAATTCGCACATCTTTACCCATTACAACCGTTCCTGTCCTTTCATCCAAAATAACCTTTGCCTTGGTGTCTGGGCTTATCTCCACATTCTCAATGGTGGCCATGAGGGATATGGGAGAATCTTCAAATTCTGGAGGCACCCTTACCGATATGGTTTCCGCATCTATTGCCTTTGCAAATGGTGCCCCAAGTGCATCATTTATGGCATCAACTGCCCGTTCCACTGTTGTAAAATCTGGCCTGAAAAGATTTATCTTAAGCTCCTTCTTGGCCAAAAGGTCTACAGGTATCTCCCGCTCCACAGTAGCTCCATTTGGAATCCTCCCTGCAGTAGGATGATTCTTTTGGGCTCCGGCCCCTGCCCCTCCTGCAGCATATCCTCCAACACTTATTGGCCCTTGAGCAAGTGCATACACCTTGCCATCAATACCCTTTAGAGGCGTAAGGATAAGAGTGCCTCCCAAAAGGCTTTTTGCATCACCAAGAGATGAGACAACTACATCGATCTTCTGGCCTACTTTTGCAAGGGGAGGCATCTTGGCTGTAACAAGCACAGCGGCCACATTCTTTACCTTTACCTGGTTGGGATCTATGCTGATGATTCCCATGCGTTCCATAATGTTTCTGATGGACTTGATGGTAAACTTGACCTGGGTGCCATCCCCTGTGCCAGCAAGACCAACAACCAGGCCATAACCAACAAGTTGATTTTCCCTAAGCCCCTGAACAAAGGCCATATCTTTAAGCCTTGCCCCATAACCAAAGCCTGGCACAAACAAATAGGCTGCAAGGAATAATAGGATGATTTTTCCTAATGGATTTGTTCGTTTATTTTCTCTCAAGTTTAGATTTTTCATATAAATTCAGCTTGTTAGCATTAGAGCTTATGTCTTCAAACCACCATTTGCCCCTTTTCCCATTATTTACGCAACATCCATACCCTTTTAAAAAGGCGCAATTATCCCTATAAGCCTGCCAAGCCAACCTGGATGCTGCATTTCGCTCAAATACCCGCCACCGGTGTACATTATGCGGGCATCTGCGATCTTTGTGGATGAGACTTCGTTGTTGTGGTCTATATCTGCAGGACGTACAATGCCAGTAAGTATCATATACTGGGTCTCATTATTGATGGTAATCTCACGGCTTCCCCTGATAAAAAGGTTGCCGCCCGGCAATTTTTTCACCACCCTCACAGAGATGGTGCCTGCCAGTTTGGTATCGCCAGAAGTCTGCCCCTGACTATCGAACTTGTTTTCCCCCATTCCTCCAATGGCCTTTGTTGCATCAACCTTTTGGTTGGGATAATGAGGTCCCACCTTTTTGTTGAATTCCAGGCCTAAGATACCGGTCAAGCCAACATTCACAGATGTCTTTTTATCGGTCTTTGTCTTTACATCTTTTGATCCTCTAAGATTTTCTTCTATCTTGACGGTAAGTATGTCACCAACCTTCCTTGCCCGGAAATCAGCAACAAGGCTGCTATCAATGTCAGGATCAAACAATGACCCCTCTTTGGGCTGTGAGGGGACTATAGGCAATGGGGCATAAGAGGTATCGTAATTCTTGTTTATTACAGGCGGCTGATTTACTGCACATCCACTTAAAATCGCCAAAATAACGGCTATAATGACCAAACGAATTGACTTCTTCACGGTATTTCCTCCTTAAAACCTGACCAAAACCGTGTTTTCATCCTTGACTCGTGCAATAATCACCTTTTTTGAATCAAGGTTTCTAACCCTTACAAAGTCACCTTCTGCACCCTTTTGCTCAACGATTCCTGGTACTGTTATGCGAAGACACGGAGAAGAGGCAACAATAAGCACCCTGCTTCCCCTTTTAACAACCATTGGTTTTGCTACATCGTTTGCAAAAATTATCTTGCCAGGCCGGATACTCCTTTTTGCTGCAAGGCCTACAACTTGTTCGGGAGAATCAAAGAATCTGCCTCTCAATTTACTTAAAGGCATCCTAACGTAACTAAGGTCGCTGGAGCTGATAACCTGCCCCCTTACAAGGCCAGCTGGAGCACTAAGCACATCTTTAAAAACCTCTAAGTAAGCGCATACCCTGGCCTTTCTAACAGGCTTACCATCCACCAAAATCGAAACCATCTGAGAAATGCGCCCTATTCGTCCCCGCAGACTCTGCTGAGAAAATTCAAAGGTCACGTCTCCCTCTGGAACCCATATCTTTTTGGGAAGTACTTTTAGAGATGAGATCTCAACCTCTGCGTCATCCCACTGGATAGATCCCTCAAGTTGGGTTACAAAAAGCTCCTTTAGCTTTTCAATATCCACCAGTTGTGCCCCAGAGCTTGCATTAGACACTCCAGGCCAAAGACAGATACATAGCAAAACTATCATGAACCCTTTCAAGGCCGTGTTTATTATAGAGAACCCGTCTTTCATAAAAACCATGCCTCCGCTATCAGATTACTTTTAGATTATCTTTTGAGATTGTTTGCGATACTCATCATCTCATCTGCTGTCTGGACAGCCTTTGAATTAAGCTCGTAGGCCCTTTGCGTTACGATCATGTCCACCATCTCCAAAACGACATCCACATTTGACTGTTCGAGAAAACCCTGGGCAATGGTTCCAAAACTGTCTGTTCCAGGATTGCCCTCAATAGGATCGCCAGATGCCTCGCTCTGCCTATAAAGATTACGGCCTATGCTTATAAGGCCAGAGGGATTTGGGAAATCAGTTATGGTAAGCTGTGCCTGAGCCAAAGGGTTACCACCCTGATCAGAGGCTGTAATAACTCCATAGGGATCAATATTTATTGTTATGGTGCCCTGAGGCACTGCAAATTCAGGCTGCAACCGATAGCCCTCAGGAGTTACGATGTAACCGTCACGATCTAGCTTGAAGGCGCCGGCCCTTGTGTACACCTCTTCACCATTGGCCACAATCTTGAAAAATCCCCTGCCCTCAATGGCCCAGTCCAGGTTATTTCCTGTGTTTTCATAATCTCCCTGGGTAAAGATCTTTTGTACGGCAGCAGGCCTTGACCCAAGGCCTATCTGCATGCCAGTGGGCATCTGCGTCCCATCTCCATTTTCCGTTCCAGGCATCTTTAAGGTCTGATAGATAAGATCCTCAAAGTCAGCCCTACTTCTTTTGAATGCTGTAGTTTTGCTATTTGCAAGGTTATTAGAAATCACGTCCAGATTAAGCTGCATACTGTTCATGCCAGATGCGCCAGTCCATAATGCTCTCATATCTTCTTATCCTCCCTTTTATCCTACCCGTCCGATGTTGTTTGCAGCCTTATCATCAAGCTGGTCTATGGCCTGCAGACTCTTTTGCTGGGCCTCGTAACCACGGTTTAAATCAATAAGATGAACCATCTCCATCATGGCGTTAACATTGGAGTTTTCAATGTATCCCTGTTTCACAAGGGAATCTGATGGCGTTGGAGTTCCTGCCTTATTCGTGGCAGAAAAATAGTTGTCCCCAAGCCTCTTCAGCTTTTGCGGATCATCAAATGTCACAACATCTATACGGGAGCTTATGGTCTCATCCACAAAGAAGTTGCCATCTTCGCTCAACCACACACCTTGACCTGTGGTATCTTCAAGCGTTATTGGCGCTCCATCTCCAAGAACAGGATAACCTTCCTTGGTAACTAGTTGATATTTTTCATTAAGAGTAAAGTTTCCAGCTCTGGTATAAATAGGCCCATTCGGTCCCTGGACAACAAAGAAACCCGGCCCATCAATAGCCATATCATAAGGGTTGTCAGATTTTTGCAGGCTTCCGGCGGAAAAATCTGCCCACCCCTGTTCCCCCTTTGCAGTCCTGATGTCGCCATCCTGCTCTCTCAGCAGGTATTCATGAAAGGTGATGCCTTGGGCCTTAAAACCTGTGGTATTGGTATTGGCAAGGTTATTAGAAGTCACTTCCAGCTTGCGCTCTAACATTATAGCGCCTTCCAAGGCTTCCATTGCACCAAGCCGAGAATAGGGATGCAGTCCTGTATAAATGTCCATAATAACGCCTCCTGAAAGAGGCATTTGCAAAGGGCGTGCCTTAAAGCAAACAACCCACTAGCCCATCTCCTACAATCAGTCCCTCCATACTGGAGCATTTTTTCTCACCACAGGCACTCAATTGGATTGAAGCGGCCCTTGCCACACCAGTTGTTTTATGGGCTGGCAATCCCTTAGAAGTAGAAGCAAAGATAGACCCCAAGAAGCCTTTCATCTTTCAGAGCAGTTAAGGATGTCTTAAACACAGACAGGGCCACCTGAATCAAATCCGGCGGCCTTTTATTTTTGCTTAGCATAACTTTTACTGTGCCACATTCCATCAGGCTGGGCGCAGGTAGCAGTAAGGGTGAAAGGGCTTTTCTAAACCATTGGAACGAGCCTGTTACAGATTCTTAGGCGAAGCGGAGCGGCCGAAACCTCCATTTAGCGAGTGTATGCAAGCGGCTTTGGAGCGTTTCAGCAGAGTAAGCCTTAGAAGCTGTTAGGGCGAAATTCCGGTTTGAAAAGTCATTTCACCCTACAGCCATATTGCTGCACCCTTAAAGAATCTCCTGAAAAAGCCAACTTCTCCGCCCTCAACAGTTCCAGTATCAGGCTAATATTTCAAATGATTCTCCCCCCAAAACAACTACAAAAAATTTCTGTTTCTCAAACCTCGTTATGCCTTACCAAAAGAGCTGGCTTCATCATATGCAATGCGTATATTCATAACAGAAAAACAATTCCCTTTAGACATAAGAACCAATGAAAGACAAGGACCTAAAACAGATAAGGCAAAAACTTGGCTTTAACACGAAAGAGATGAGTGAGATACTGGGCACTCCCTATCGCACATATCAGGACTGGGAACTTGGCAATGGGCGCATTCCTGGAATTTGCGAGGTAGCCATAGAGTGCCTGCTCACATGCAAAAAGGCATAAAGGCCAGAAGGAAAAAGGGAAAGAAAAAATTTTTAAAGATTGAGAATGGTTGAATTATTGTGTGGTGAAAACCTGAATAAGCCTGCTACGCTACTATGAATGAACCGTGACGGAGAAAATGATATAACATTTTAATAATGCCTGAACATTTTTCAAAAAATATTGGTAAGTATGTAAATAGAAATTTAAAGGAATACCATATCATTACAAACCATGCCCCCAATGCCCCACCCCTTGAGAACAAAAGAGTAAAAAAGGCCTTGAGCCTGGCATCTGAGTGGAGTCTACCCGACTCACGCGCCCTTTCATACTCTTGAACAACCTTTTGTATAGATTGACTTGTAAACGGCAAGGTTACAAGGGCAAGTAAGATCACCAAAAAATGGAATGCTGTTGGAATAAGGGTTGATGCCAAGGTGACCCAAAGCCAGAGATTTTCTTTAAGGCTTCCATTAAGGAGCTGATGCCACACATTTGAAGCGGTAAAAACAGGCTCCTTGCCAGCCAAAAATGCTGTTATTTCCACAAGTTTCAAACCACCAAGGGTTGCCAGGAGCACACCCCCTAAAAAGATAAGTGCCAGTAAAAGATCAAGACATGCTGTAAAAAGGGCCATAAAAAAGCCATGCCTCTTTTTGATGACTGAACGAAGCAGTCCCCTAGTTGCCCCAAAAGATAACCAGTCCAAC
>JAMOUE010000381.1 GCA_027068235.1 Deltaproteobacteria bacterium
GAATATTGGTGCAGAATGTATGATGTCTGCTGCCTCATGAGTGGCCATCTTGAGGACTTTTTCGTCATCCCAGTTTTGTGGATTAACTATTCTCAGTTGAGACAGCCCCATGTTTTTAAGGGCCCTTGCCGCTGCCCCAATATTTTCTGGATATCTCGGTTCGTTAAGTATGATTATGATGTTACTAAGATCTTTTGTCATATTTTTTAATAAGAAGCAATAAACGAAAAAGTGATCTTATTTATAGAAAGTACGTTACCTTCCATTGGTGTCAGGATACCAGAAGATAAAATGCTCTTTGTAATAATCAAATAAAAAAGGGACGCATTGTTTGAATGCGTCCCCAGCTTTAAGAGGAGAGGAGGGTGTTATTATTTTGATATGATCATTGTTCCATCTGTGGCACTAGTGCTCACATGAAAGTATTTGAGAAAAGTCATGCCTAGAAGGGCGATATCCTGATTTTCAGACAGAAATGCAGTTACATTTTCTTTCTTCAATGTACCTTCTATTTCAATGGTTACCGGGCAGTAGTAACCAGTGATTTCGCCACCTACTCCAGCTGCTGTGCCTTCCTCACATGCATCCCAGGCAATAGTGCCATTGTCTGACACTGGAATTCCATACATCTGTGCATCATTAAGGTTTAGTAAGACCATTGCAGCGCCTGTGTCCACAAGGAAAGGTGTGGCAACGCCATTTACCTTACCTGCCACCTTGTAACAGTTACAGTTTGGATCTAGTGGAACCACAACATCTTCTGTTACTGCTGTAAACTTTTCAGGGACCGACCAATACTGATCCCCTACGGCTCGGTACTGCCATTGGCCTTCTATCTTTCCACCTGTTTCCACATCAAATTCATCTATTCTGTAAAGATACTCAAATGGTCCCCAGATGGTATTTTCTGTAAAATAGATTTCATACTTTCCTGGGCGAATACAGTTGTCAATCAGTACCCTTTGTCCTTGTATTGTAAACTTGTTACAGACCTCATCCGAGTTGTTTGCATACTGTACGGTAAGGACAGTCTGTCCCTTTGGAGTAAGCCAAACGCCGCTAAGGTTTCCGCGTTCTTCATTTAAGGTCATAGGGTAGACAGCACCCGTTACTCCATCGATATAAGTAGTGGTTTCACCGCCATATTCTTCACTTACAACCCATCTGCCCTTTAGTGGCGTAATGTGTAGCACATAGTAGAGTAGTTCACGCCAAGAGGTGTAATTCTGAATGTCTGTGGGATCTCCAACCACTGCCCTTATAATCCAGTCTCCTTCAAGGCCAATAAGTCTTATTCCTCCGCCAAAGGGTACTGGTACAAAGGCTTTGATATTTGGATATCCTCCAGAAACCCCAACATTTGTATTTTTGTAGGGGATTGGGGCAATGGTGATTTCCTTGTCATCACTAAATGGCAAGGCTATAGGTGTATTTTGTATATCCTGTGCATAGTAGAGTTTTTCTGCACCAGCAACAGGGTGTCCCCACTGGCTGAAGAGATCAAATTGGGGCTTGCCATCTATCCACCTGTAGGCATAAACCTGTCCTGGCGAGAGGGAAGGGTGTTCAGCCAAGATGTATAAGGCCCCCTTGGTATCATTTGAAATAGGCACATTGAGTGTAAGGTCTATCCAGTCGGTGGTAGCCAGTTTTTCTTCTGCTGCATAACGTAGAGAATTTACATACACCTTTACAGGTATCCACCAGGTTGACATCTGGTCATGGACAGGCAGGTCCTCGTCTATCAGCCAGTCAGAAAGTGTAGCAGTAACTTGGCTCTCTATCTGCTCATCAACATAAGCGCGCATATAAGTTTCATTGTCACCAGGAATACTAGGATCGTGTATGGTGGTGGTTACCTGAATCCATCCTTCTTTAAGAGTGGGTTCACCCGTGTAGACAGCCATGCTATCCAGCAGTTTTTTTACATCTACTGTGACACTAAAATTTCCTTTTCCATTAGCTGAGTCTACGGCAACTCCTGCAGGCTGGCCATTTATGTTGATCCACTGGGCAGTAGGGGCAGCTATCCAACAAAAGTTCAAGGTTTCAGCCCAGGTTAAAGTATGCTCGCCATCTTGGGTTGGATCAACATAACACTGCATATCAGTGGCGTTGTCGCTATTGTTCGTTCTATTTCCCTCACTATCTACTTCATAACAAATCAATTTACCCTGTTCTGTAGTACAGTTGCCGTCAATGCAGTTAGGTAACGCAAAACCTGTTAATTGCACAGTAATAGGCTCTGGATTATCTAGTTGTTCCTGGTTGACATAAAACTGTAAGACAGTTGGTGAAATTACCAATCGGCCTGTTTTGGTGCTACTGCATGCCTGATTGAATGGACTTTGCAGGCTATCATCAGCATACGCTAGATAGATGCCAAACACTAATTGAATAAATATGGCTAAAATAATTGGGAGATATTTCCCTTTCATGTGTGTCCTCCTGTGCGTCAAACTTATGAACCCCAGTTTTCTGGATTTCCTGACGGTTCAGTTACAATTTCCATCTCTTCAACTTGAGCTGTAGCTTTGGTAGGTGGGGCTGGGGTTGCTTGGAGTGTCACCTCCTGGCACCCACTGGCAGTAGAAGATGCAACTTGTGAAGTGCATTTTGGACACATGGCCAAGGTATTTGTCAAATCTTCCAGTAATGTTTTGACTACCTCTTCTACTGCTATATCCATTTGGGTCCTGTCAGATGAATCAGACCACATGCTGACGGGTTCTACTTCTTTTTCTACCCTGTTGGCCCAAACGACTTCCCCTGTTTCTGGGTCTTGCAATGCAAGGCTAATCTGAACCACAGCCTTGGGAACGTGTCCTCCTTTTGCAGCTAGATACGCTGTAGCCATGCCTACTGCACCCCAAACACCGGCATTATAGGCTGCTGAATGTTCATAACCGCCAGATGTCTCTGTAACTATTTGGGCAAAGCGTGGATGGGAACCAACGACTTTTGATGATTTGCGTGGGCTGTTGAAGGGTGTATTGCCTTGAGATCCGATTCCAGCCCCCATAACTCCTCCAATGGCAAGATCCTGCCACAGATCGTATTCCTCTGACTGGGCAACACCAAAGATTGTTGCAGATGTCCAGTCAAAGAAGAATGGCAAGATTCCCTGCTGTAGAGGGTTTAGGTTCTGACCTTCTCGCAATTCGTACTCTACAATACGGCCTCTTAGTATGTAATCGGCATCAAAATAGTGTCCGATTTGCCTAATTACGTTCTTGTTTAGCCCAATACGGTTTATCTTAAATTCTTCATTAGGCCCGTTTGCCAATTCGTTTTGGAGCAGAACCTGCTTTATTTCCCGGTTCATTTCTTCCGACCATCCACTACCAAGTTCCCTATAAAAGTTTCTCCTAGTCTTTGCAGAATTGATGGAAGGTTTCTCTATCAAGGTTATTACGCCCAGATCTATGAGATATTGGACAACATCTTCTTCAACAGGAACGTAATAGCCCTTAGATGCAAGTTTATGGACTATTGCGTTCTGTATTTTGATCTGCCGTCTAAGGGAGTCATCAACGTGTTTGCCTGAGGAATAGTCTGCAAACGGTAGCATAACTATCTTTGGACAAGGATAGGTATATTGTATGGTGGTGGAATCAATGGCCTTGATAGATTCTTTGACTTTTTGGCCACAGCCGCTGAGCATTAAGATGGTACAGATAGCGGCAAGTAACATTTTGTGCCATGATGGATATGACATGGTTCCCTCCAACATTTATAATTTTTTTTCTGTTGCTCATCTCATCGGATAATAGAAAAAATTAATAAAAGATTTTGTCCCCTTATAAGTGACTTCCTAAAATCTTTCCTAAAATTCAGTACGATATCTCTAGACGATTTACAGATATCTAGGTTTCAGCAAATTGTGCGCCAAAAAGCTGATTGTTAGCTGGCTACCTTAAGATTGGAGTTTTTTGTCCAGAAACTAGGAATATGGCAAAGGTGCAAAAAAGTGAAGAGGGGAGAAAGTTGCTTGAGGCCTGATTTAGATTTTTGCCAACTCTATCTAAAAATGCTCTCTGAGAGGTAAGATGACCTTCTTTATGTGATCTGCTCCAACCATTACCATAAGCAATCTGTCAATGCCCAAAGCAATTCCAGCAGAAGGCGGACAGGAATCAAGGGCTGAGAGAAATCTTTCTGGTAAATCTATGGGCTCAAGCCCTCTCTCTATCCGTTTTTGATTTTCTTCTATAAAACGCAAGCGCTGTTCAGAAGAATCAAGCAGCTCAGAAAAGCCATTTGCTAGCTCTATGCCATCAAGATAAAGCTCAAAACGTTCACATATATTTGGATTAGATTCCTTGATGCGTGATAGAGACGAAGCCCATGCTGGAAAATCTTTTAATATTACTGCTCCATTTTGAGGTAGTGCAGGTTCAATTTTTGTAACAAGGTCTTCTTCAAAACGGTTTTCATCATGGATTTTTATTGGATTCCAACCAGCGTATCTACAAAATGCCTCTTCTATCGTGATTATGTAGTGTTGCGATACAAGTTTTTGTGTTTTTGCTGTTTGAAAAAGGGCAGGTATTTTCTCCTTTAATGTTTCATATATCCAAGAAAGGATCTCAAAGCAGTCATTTATGAGGTCGTTGTAGTCGGCACTGGCACGATACCATTCTAATATTGTAAACTCACTGCTGTGTATATGGCCTTTTTCTTCCTTGCGAAACGCCGGGCCTATATGGAAAAAGGCATCCAAGCCCAAAGATAGGTGAGGCTTTAAAAATACTTCAGGAGAGGGCAAAAGGTATCTTTCACCCTCTATTTTAAAAAGCTCTATATTGGCTTCTGGTATGGCCTCCTTTGATGAACATGGAACCTGGACCTCCATGAAGCCTTTGGAATAGAACCATTCTCTTATTGATTTTAGGAGAATATGACGGGCAAAAAGGATCTGTCTGGTAGAGTCAGAAAATCTTTGTTTTGCTGTCAGCTTTTCACCCTTTCAACATACTGTCCTGTGCGCGTATCTATTTTGAGGGTGTCACCTTCTTCTATAAACAATGGAACCTGAATGGTGTAGCCTGTTTCTAAGGTGGCAGGCTTGGTGGCACCTGTAGCAGTATCACCCTTTACTCCAGGATCTGCCTTTGTGACTTTTAGCTGTACAAAGTTGGGTAGATTGATGCTTATTGGGGTTTCATTAAAGAAAAGGACGTCCACTTCCATGTTATCTTGCAGGAAGTTTTTGGCATCTCCGACATTTTCTTCAGTCAGGGTGATCTGATCATACGTCTTGGTATCCATGAAGTGATACCCTTCACCATCGTTATAGAGGTATTGCATTTTTCTCTCTTCCAGATTGGCAGGCTCAAACTTGTCTCCAGACCTATAGGTCCTGTCCATGGTGTAGCCAGTTATCATGTTTTTGAGCTTGCATCTGTAGAGGGCCTGCCCCTTACCAGGTTTGGAAAATTGGAAATCCGTTATTATGTAGGGCTGTCCATCAATTATTATCTTTAGTCCCTTTCTAAGGTCAGAGGATTCATACACTGCTAAAATAGCTCCTTTCTATTTCTAAATATTTTGTGGCAATAAGTAGAACAATTTCCTTTGAAATGCAATATCAAGGCTAACTTTAAAAATTAGGCGTTTTGTTCAAGAGCTAGCCGCATGAGAACATAATATGTGCAGGCTCACTCAGAAACAGGGTCATAGTGGGCAAAAACCATTGTGAAATTGGCTCTACCCTGGGTGGCTGAACGCAGGGCTGTTGAATAACCAAACATCTTAGATAAAGGTACAATGGCCTTAATGACCTGCACGTTACCCCTTGGCTCAATACTTTCTACCTTGCCGCCTCTGGCATTAAGATCCCCGATGACATCCCCCATAAAGTTTTCTGGAGTGATGACCTCCACCAACATTTTGGGTTCGAGCAGAACGGGCTCTGCCTCCTGGCAAGCCTTTTTTAGGGCCATTGAAGCCGCTGCCCTGAATGCAATTTCAGAAGACAGCCCTTCCTCAAATTTTGCCCCCTT
>JAMOUE010000382.1 GCA_027068235.1 Deltaproteobacteria bacterium
GTGTATCAATGCGCACTGGCGTTTGCAAAAAAGAAAATGTTGTAGGGCTGAAAGCGGTAGTAGATCACTTTCACTAAAAGGAAAAGCATCCTGTTCCTTGATTATCCGACTTTCGTGTATTACCATAATCTTACAAAATTCTTACTCCAGGAAGTAATGCAAGATGGCCATTACCACCAAGTTATCCACTAAGGGGCAGATTGTTATCCCTAAAGAGGTCAGAAAGGCACTTAAATGGAAGCCTGGCCTCAGGCTGGAAGTTATCGATACCGGCAATGGCGTTGTGCTCAGACCCTTCAGACCTGTGCCCAAAACAAATATTAAAGAGGTTGCAGGTTGTCTGAAATATTCCGGCAAGGCCAAAACTATTGCAGACATGGAAAAGGCAATTCGAATAGGCGCTCAGAAACAAAAGGCTAATGGTAGCAGTTGATACAAATATCATTGTAAGGCTCCTTACTCGGGATGATGAAAATCAGTTTCAAAGAGCTTTAGCTGTTTTTGAAAAAGAGACCATTTTTATTCCTGATACAGTGTTTCTAGAAACTGAATGGGTGTTACGTTTTGCATATAATTTCAGTCCAACAGAAATAAATGGCGCCTTTAGAAAACTTCTCGGGTTACCAAATGTCGAAGTTTCAGATGTCGAAGCCATTATCAATGCCTTGGAATGGCAGGCAACAGGGCTTGATTTTGCAGATGCTTTACACCTAGCTAAAAGCACCGTAGCGGAAAAATTTTTGACGTTTGACTTGAAGTTCATCAAAAAGGCAAAGGGTCTCAGCCACTTAAAGGTAGAAAGCCCTTAATTTATATCTTCCAGAGTGACCCCTTCAGGGACATTTTCTCTATCCACTATTATTTCATAGTCTTCAAATGACCTAGCAGGCCGTGATTCGTCTTTCCTTTTGACTTCTATAAGATCAAAAAGTTTATTGGCGGGTGCATTACCCAGCTTTGAATCGTGCTTGAAAACAAAGAGTTTGCGACTTGCCATCTCTCCCCGGGCTGCTGATCGATCATGGTCAAACATAGTCATCAAGGCATCCCATAGAAGCGCTAAATCTTCTTCAGAAAAACCTGTCTGTTCTGCAAGGGGAGCTGAGATATAGCCATGGACCCTGTAGAGGCCATAGGGGACAGTAAATTTTCTTCCCATAGTCCGCTCCTTTTCGAGGTCAGCCTCATTGGTTACTGCCATTCTTGTAATGGAATGCTCGGCAGTGAAAATAGGGTCAATACTCCGTCCAAAAGTTAATTGTACGGGACCGCGCACCTGACCAGCGTTGACTTCCGTTGACATTACTGCCCCGAATGCCCTTATGTCATAAAAATTCTGGCACATCCATTTGGTAACTGCTCGGGCCATTTTTTCATCCTTAGGCAATTTCTTTTTTTCAGGTTCCAATCCAAGGGCTTTGTAGGCTCGTTCATGTTGCCTGTTCAACACCGCCTTTTCCTTCACATAAATTTCATAAGGAGGCTGCTCTCCATGCTTTAGGCCCACAAAATT
>JAMOUE010000383.1 GCA_027068235.1 Deltaproteobacteria bacterium
TAGAGCTATCTTCTGATACCGAAAAGAGTGGGGAAGATATTGATATATCACTTCTTGAAGAAGAGATAAGTTTGCTTGATTCATTCATACAAAGGGCAGAAACCCTTCCCTCTGACACAAAGGCAAAGGCACTTCTTACTGCCTTAGATCTTGGCTTTAAGCAGATGAACCAGATGGGAGCGCCTGAAAAGGCGGTCATCTTTACAGAATCAAGAAGGACACAAGAATACCTTTTTGAATATCTAACCCTAAATGGCTATGCAGGAAAAGTGGTTACCTTTAGCGGAACCAACACATCCCCTCAGGCAAAGCGCATTTACAATGAGTGGCTTAAAAAATATAAAGGCACAGACCGATATACAGGCTCTCTTGCCATTGACCGGAGGACTGCAATAATTGATTACTTCAGGGAAAAGGGCAAGATTATGATCGCCACAGAAGCAGGAGCAGAGGGGATTAATCTCCAGTTCTGCTCCCTTGTCATTAACTATGACCTTCCATGGAATCCCCAGCGTATAGAGCAGCGAATAGGAAGATGTCACCGTTATGGACAGAAATTTGATGTTGTGGTCATAAATTTTCTTAATGAAAGAAATGCAGCAGATAGACGGGTGCTTGAGCTTCTAACAGAGAAATTCCGCCTGTTTTCAGGTGTATTTGGCACATCTGATGAGATACTTGGCCGGATTGAAAGTGGAATAGACTTTGAAAAAAAGATACTTGAGATCTATGAAACCTGCCGCACCCCTGAAGAGATTGAAAAGGCCTTTACAAAGCTTCAAAAAGAGCTTGAAGAAAGCATAAACAAAAAAATTGAAGAGACAAAACGTCTGCTGCTGGAACATTTTGATGAAGACATCCATGAGCTTTTAAGGCTTAAACTCCATGAAGCTGAACAGCTTCTGGACAGGGTAAGCCGATGGTTCTGGTCGCTTACCAAATTCATATTGCAGAAAGATGCGCTATTTGATGATAATAACCTGTGCTTTGATCTAAAAACGCCACCCTTATCCCATATTCCACAAGGCAAATACAAACTTGTAAGAAAGGGCAAGGATTCTAACTCTCACAATGCCCATATTTATAGGCTGAACAATCCTTTAGGCCAGTATGTTCTTCAACAGGGGAAAGAACAAAATCTTTCTGATTTGGAGATGATCATTTTTGACTACTCAGGCTATCCCGGGAAAATATCCTTAGTGGAAAGGCTCAAGGGCAAATCAGGCTGGCTGAAACTTGAACACATAGTCATATCTGCCTTTCAGAAGGAGGAACACCTTGTCTTAACTGGGGTTACAGACACAGGCCAAGTCCTTGATGCTGAAACATGCCAGAAGCTCTTTAATTGCTCAGGCCATTCCATAGCACTTGATGAGCCTTCCAAGGCCAAATGTCCACCTATCCTTTTTGAAAATGCAAAGCGCAGAGTGCAAGCCAAAATAAGCGAAATAGCAGACCGAAACAGGGAGCTTTTTCAGGAAGAGGTTGAAAAGCTTGACAAATGGGC
>JAMOUE010000384.1 GCA_027068235.1 Deltaproteobacteria bacterium
CCCTTGGGAGCTCTACGCCATTTGCACCAAGCTTGGTGTAGGAGTGCTGAGGTCCTTGATATTGAGCATCCTGACCATAAAACGGCTCTCCTTCAGCAGGACAGGTAATCTTACCATCATTATCATAGCATCTGTCCTGCCCCGTGTCTGGCCAAATACTGAAAGCTGCTCCTGCGTTATTACCAGCTAAGGCCACAGCATTTAAAACGCCTATGCTAAATAGAACTATAATAGCAAAAAACAACAAAAGTGGCCTGTATCTTCCGAATGTATACCTTGAAGTTGTAACAGAGGAAGTACTTGTAGACTCTAAATTCACAGAAACTTTATTGCTTCCTTTCCTCATAATTTATAGTCCTCCTTTTTAGTTATCTGCACCATCTTGGCAATCATATTTTTATGCATTTAATTATTACTTCATGACATAACCTGTAATAATAGATTTCACCAACCCCTCCTTACACATGGATAACGAGAATAACTTGATAGAACCTAAAACAATATTTAGATGATAGCTATATTTGAGTAAAAACGCCCTTTTTCTCTAATAAAAAGCGAAAACCCCAAACCTTAAACTATTTCTGAAAACTACCTTTTTGCTAGCTACTACATTGTATTCAAAAAAATAATCCTAAAATATCAATTCTGCGATTATTTTTTAATGTGCATAATTTACAAACAATTTCCTAATTTTTAGAGATGGCCCCAATTTATTACCTTTAGAAATCACCAAGGACATCCCATCTCCAACAAGATAACTCATCCACAATACATGGATGGTTTACACTTGCTTTCTTAAAAAAGCAATACATCTTGCCCGATTGATAATTAGTGGAAGTATTTCTGTAGTCTCTATTCCACATGCCCTTAAAAGCAACTTGGCATTACAAGAATTATGATGGCTCGGTATCCATAACGCACCCTCGAAATTTAGCTGGAATCAGGTACGGCTACATCTGCTATCACTTACAACATTAAATTTGTCACCCTTTTACATTCCCGGTAATAATTGGCTACCGCAATAGAAATCTGTCCACTTTCTTCTACCGCTTACATTATTAGGCCACAATTCTGAAGTTTGTTTTGAAAGATATACTAATGCTAGTCTGATATGTGACTTATCTTTTCTATTTAGAGACACATGCGATAGAATTCTTTTAGATATATTTCTCTAAAAATATCCAAATTTTGAGGAAATTTAGCTATTCTTATTGTAAGTTGTTAAATATTCATAGAGACCTTAATTCATTTTAAATACAAAGGTTTTCTAAATTAAACATTGACTCAATATTCATATTCTATATTCTAATTATAGTATTGGTTGTTGTTATAGATTTCTTTACTCTATTACTACTTTCCTAAGAAAGGAGATGATTATGAAATTCTTCATGACAATTGTAACTTTAACAATGTTTTCCATTAGTTATAGCTTCGCTGGAGATTTCATTTATCAACCTGACCCTGATACAGGAAAAGATACAATGCTCAATAGGAGTTCTCCAGACCAAAATTATGGAGCTAGACCCAACATATATGCTCTTACAGCAAGTAATTGTAATGATTCAGGGAATATTATTCTAATCCAATTTGATTTGAGTTCTTTACCTAATAATAGTAAAGAGGTGTATCTAGGTTTTACTCATCTACCCAAATCTTATTGCTATTCAAATTGTCAATTAAATTATTATTTTTATCCTGTATTGGAAGCATGGGATGAGATGAAAGTAACATACAATACAAAACCTGACATTGATTTTAACAAGCCTTTATTTGGTCCAATTACTTTAACAGTTCCCAATGACTACGGTACTAAGGAATATAATATTACAAATATTTATCGTGCCTGGAAAGACGGCTCTCTGGAGAATCATGGGCTTGCTATTTATTCTCCAGATGGTGGTTGTAACAACGCTGCAGTAACTTTTAGTGTCTACTCTTCAGATGAGGACAATGCAACCAGAAGACCTTATCTAAGATTTGTTTCCGATGCTGTTATTAATAGAGGTGATCAAAACGGAGATGGTCAAATCAACATTGTTGATGCCCTGTTAGTAGCAAGATGCGCGGTCAAACTTAACAATAACTGCTCAATAGAGCAGGCCGATGTTGACTGTAACGGAGCTATCAACATAATAGACGCCCTGTTGATTGCGCGGCGATCTGTGAACTTGCCTACACCAACTTGGTGTAACACAGTGCCTAAATAGAAAGAGAAAAGGCCGCTTAAAAGCGGCCCTTTCATCATCATAACAAAATTAATTAATCTTTTAGAACAATCCCTTAACCTTTCCTGTTTCAACATCCACATCAATACGCCTATAGGCAGGATCTGAACCAGTACCAGGCATGAGGCTGATTGTTCCTGCAACTGGAACGACAAAGCCAGCTCCCTTATATGTGAGGATGTCACGCACGAACAACCTCCAGCCCTTTGGTACTCCCTTAAGGTTTGGATTGTCTGAAAGGCTAAGATGTGTCTTAACCATGCAGGTGCCAAGTTTGGAAAGCTCAGGATCGTTTTCGATCTTCTCTGCCTTGGCAAGTGCTTCTGGAGAGTAGTCAACACCATCGCCGCCATATACCTCTTTGGTAATAAGCTCGATACGCTTACGAAGTGGAGTATCAAGATCGTAGAGGAACTTGAAGTCGTTTTCTTCGTTGCAGGCATCAATAACGGCATCTGCAAACTCAAGAGCGCCTTCTCCGCCCTTGAGCCAGTGCTCTGATACTGCAACTCTGGCTCCAGCCTGCTCACAAAGCCTACGTACTGCCTCAATCTCATTCTTGGTATCTGTATAGAAAGCATTAATACATACAACAGGATTTATACCTGCCTTCTTTACAGTCTCAATATGATGCAACAGGTTGGCTGTACCCTTTTCTACCCACTCTACATGCTCTTCATTGTACTCTGGAGGCATTGGACGGCCTGGACGTGGGATTGGTGCGCCACCGTGACATTTGAGTGCACGAATTGTGGCAACTACAACTGCACAATTTGGTTTCAGGCCACTAAAACGGCATTTCAGGTTCCAGAACTTCTCAAAACCTATATCTGCACCAAAGCCACTTTCAGTAACCAAATAGTCACCAAGTTTCAGGCCCACCTTATCTGCAATTACTGAAGACTGGCCAATGGCGATATTTGCAAAAGGCCCGGCATGAATAAGACATGGCTGGCCTTCTACTGTCTGCATGAGGTTAGGATTCACTGCCTCTACCATCCAGGCAGTCATGGCGCCTGCAACCTCAAGATCCTCTGTGGTTATAGGCTTTCCGGTCTTGTCATAGGCCACAACTATCTTTCCGATCCTTTCACGCAGATCTTTCAAATCATTTGCAATAGCAAGGATGGCCATGATCTCAGAGGAGACAGCGATATTGAACCCACTCTGCATTGTAAAACCATCCATACGGCCACCTATACCAATAGTGATATTTCTCAGGGCCTGGGCGCAGAAATCTATAATCCAACGGAACTCAACGCTCTTTGGATGTACATCCAGCCTCTTCAGACCTCTTTCAGCAAGCTGTTCATCTGTATAATTGCTCTCATGCTGCATCCTTGCTGTAAGGGCCACCATGCCAAGGTTGTGTGCATTCATTATGGCATTGATATCACCTGTGAGGCCAAGAGAGAACTTGTCGAGAGGAATGAGCTGGGCCAAGCCACCTCCTGCAGCACTACCCTTAATATTAAATGTAGGGCCACCAGAAGGCTGACGCAGGGCACCAACAACATTTTTGCCACGCTTTCCAAGGCCTTCCATAAGCCCTACAGCACAAGTACTTTTTCCTTCTCCCAAGGGAGTTGGCGTGATTGCAGTAACGTCAATGTACTTGCCGTCTGGCCTGTCTTTCAGCCTTTCAAGGGTTTTGGCATAATCGATCTTTGCCACATAGTGCCCATAGGGAAGAAGCTCTTCTTTCTCAAGTCCAAGCTCCTCACCAAGCTGATAGACCGTCTTCATATGTTCTGCAGCGGCCTCAGCAATTTCCCAATCTTTCATCTTGGTCGGGTCTAATTTCATGTACATCCTCCTCGAGTTTTTTTCTTCAAATAGAAACCTGCATGATTATCTTTTGACTAACCTCAGCAGGTAAAATAATGTTGTTCTTATTGGTGCACGCTGATTAATTGAGCGGTGATTCAAAATTGTTACCTTGAAAACAAGACCTTTGTCAATCCCTAAGGAGGAATAAAGTAGGGTGATTATCGAAATAGATCCAGAAAGACCTGTCCCTAGAAAGATAAAACAGTTGGTTGATGCCTTACAAAATGGGGAAGTAGTCATATATCCTACAGATACCTGTTATGGAATGGGAGCCGATATCTTTAATAAAAAGGCCATAGAAAAAGTCTATCAGATAAAAGGTATATCTAAAAACCAGCCCTTTAGCTTCATATGTTCGGACCTCAGTCATATAAGTCAGTACGCAAGGGTATCGGACTTGGCATATCGGATTTTGAAAAGATATCTCCCTGGTCCATATACTTTTATCCTAGAGGGTTCTAGGCAAGTGCCCAAAATGATGCTTACCAAAAGAAAAACTGTAGGTATAAGGATACCAGATCATCCAGTATGCCTTGAGATGGTAAAACAGCTTGGCAACCCAGTGATAACCACTACGGTTTCAGCTGGAGACAAGGTATTTTCGGATCCGAGAGAAATGGCCAAAAAATTTGGCAAACAGGTGGCTATTATTGTCGATTCCGGCATCATTCCACCGGAGCCGTCCAGTGTGATCTCTCTTGTAGATGACGAGATTCAAGTGCTTCGCCACGGAAAAGGTGATTGCTCAGATTTTGAATAGATTTTAAAATCACTTTTAACAGGCATTACCAAAGAAAAACATATGAAATGGGGGCAAGGATGATTGTAAGTCATAAAAACTACTTTCAGATGTTTAATATTCTCCTGTTTCTCTTATTCTTTTTTTCAGAATCCGCAATTGCTGATAACCAACACGACGGATGGTGGTTCTGCCCAGAAGAATCTGGCTCAGGCCTTTCCATAGAAATTCAGGGGTATACAATGTTTGCTGCACTATACACTTACAGCCCAAACACTTCTATAGAAGGCTATCCAATATGGTTCTCGTCTGCAGCCATGTACAACCCGGAACAGAATGCATATGTTGGAAGATTGCTATACTGGATAAATGGGTCGTATGACGACATATACCCCGTAAATCCTATTCCTGTAGACGTAGGCACATTCATAATAAGATTCACCAGTATCGATGAAGCTATCTTGACCTATAGTCTTAATAACCAGCCAATAGGCCCTATAAGGCTTCAAAAATTCCTGAAAACCATTGCACCTGGCGAAAATGACACCAGACTTAGAGGCTGGTGGTACACTCCCAAATATGATGGCTGGGGATTTTTCTTGGAAGCACAGGGAGGGAAACTGTTCGGTGCATGGTATTTCTACATGCCTTTGGAAGACGTTGAGCTGCCAATTCCCACATGGGTGGCCTTTGGCGGAGACTTTCAAAATGGAAGCAACAGTTTTTCAAGTCCTGTCACGGTTTGGCACAACGGTTCGATCCTCGGCGTTGCACCTTACCAGCCTCCTCAGCCAACAGATGCTAATACTACAGTGTACTTGGATATAAATCCAGACGGAACAATATATATAAGGGAAAGCGGAGACGACGAAATCCTCCATTTACAAAGATTTCGCTTCAGCCCTTAATAACACATTTAATCAGTTAAGTTGCTCCTGTGCTTATTATTTTTTCAGCCAAATTTGTATTCTAGATGAGAATGATCCTCACTTGAATTGGCAATTTTCTGTTCAATGTGAGAACGAAATGAACAAAGCAGCTTAACAAGTTTAGTACAAAAAAGAAGGCGGGTTCATCATGATACTGGCATGTTTTGGTAACAGTATTACAGAAGGGTACATGGTGCCTCCACACAGCTCTTGGCCTTCTATTCTAGAACGAAATTCAAATATAAAGA
>JAMOUE010000385.1 GCA_027068235.1 Deltaproteobacteria bacterium
AAGAACGGATGTTCTTACTCCCTTTTTTTATTTACGGTCATTGTGTAATGGTTCAGCGTGAATTGGAATTTCCCATCGTTTGAGTTAGTTTACTCATACGGAGGGAAATTGCATGAAAAGAAGACGTAACAATTATACAGCTGAAGAAAAAGTTTCTATTTTAAAACGACACCTGGTGGATAAAGTTCCAGTGTCCGATTTATGCGACAAACATAATCTTTCACCAACGGTTTTTTACCGTTGGCAAAAACAGTTCTTTGAAAATGGTGCTACGGCCTTTGCTAACAAACGCAAGACCAGAAAGAATCGTCAGGAACGGCAAATACGTGCTCTTGAACAAAAATTGACCAAGAAGAATGAGGTCGTCTCTGAACTAATGGAGGCGCATCTCAAATTAAAAAAAAGTCTTGGGGAGATCTAAAAGGATCCTGGGTTCCCCACGATACACGTGACAATGTTGTTGACTTCATCAAATATTGGGCAATGCAGACCGAAATACCTTTGAAATCATATGTCTCCTGGTTAAACATATCGAGCAGCAAGTATTATAACTGGCAGCAAAGATACGGAAAAGCCAACGAGCATAATGGCGCAGTCCCCCGTGATTTTTGGCTTGAGCAATGGGAAAAGGATGCCATCATCGAGTTTCATAAAAACAATCCTCTTGAAGGGTACCGGCGTTCAACCTTTATGATGCTGGATCAGGATATTGTGGCAGTCAGTCCCAGCTCGGTTTATCGGGTTTTGTCTGCGGCAGGGTTCCTTAAACGCTGGAACAACAAACCAAACAAAAAGGGCAACGGTTTTGTGCAGCCTCTTAAGCCGCATGAACATTGGCATATAGATGTCTCTTACGTGAATATTTGTGGGACATTCTATTATCTTTGCAGCATTCTCGATGGTTGCAGTCGTTATATTGTTCATTGGGAACTGAGAGAATCCATGACTGAAGATGATGTTGAAATTATAATCCAAAGAGCACGGGAGCGATTTCCCGATGTTTCACCACGGATAATTTCAGACAACGGTCCTCAGTTCATCGCCAGAGATTTTAAAGAATTTATCCGTATTGCAGGAATGACGCACATACGTACCTCTCCATATTATCCGCAAAGTAACGGTAAAATAGAGAGATGGCACAAGACAATTAAAACAGAATGTATTCGTCCAGGAGTGCTACTGTCTTTGGAGGATGCACGAGAGGTCATTGCCGGCTATATTGATCATTACAATACCGTCAGGCTTCACAGTTCCATAGGATATGTGACTCCTGAAACCAAATTAAATGGACTTGAGAAGCAAGTTTTCAAAGATCGTGACACAAAACTGGAGGCAGCGAGAGCATCCAGAAAAGAAAAGAGACGTAAGTGGCATGGCTGCCAACCCGTAGCAAATGAGATTAATTCCAGCTACAACCAACTAACAAAATGATGACGAAATTCCAATTCCAGGAGAAGCATTACAATTGCACCTATCTTGATTCACAAATAATCAGTC
>JAMOUE010000386.1 GCA_027068235.1 Deltaproteobacteria bacterium
GTTGATTCAGCTTCTTTGGAAACTTTAACAGATGAGGTTGATGCAGCTACCATTGAAGATCAACCAATTGATTTACCTGATTCAGAAGAAGATGACATCCAAATTGAGATTGAACAAGAGGTAATAGAGGCGAAAGACAGCGATAATCTTGGTGAAGATGAAATAGGAATCAACATAGAGGGAGATGATGAGCTTTGGGATGAAGGCGATGTAGAAGAGATTCCTCTTTTCGAAGACGAGGTCTTAAATGAGATAAGCGAAGAAGAAAGTAGGGAGGAAGAGTCATCTGCTGCTACTTCTAGTCAGGGCGCAGTGTCTAATGAGGAAGGCGAAAAAAACGGTGCTGTTTCAGAAAAGGCAAGTGATGAGGAGTCTGGAGGAGATGGCGCTGGGGGTGATGGGACAAATGATGAAACAGATGGCGCAAATAAAAGTGAAGAAGAAAGTGTGGTAGCAGCCGCAAATGAAAAGCCTGGATTTATGGGCTTATTGCCATGGCTGGTAACAGGCCTTTCGTCAATTCTCATTTTACTTGCAGTTATCATTATATGGTCCCTTTGGAATAATTCTATCTCACGTGAACAGCCCTCTTTGAGTTCCAAGGTGTCTGAAGAGGCGGTAAGGCCTCAACCTTCTAACACTCAAATGTCTGCTAAGAAGAGCGTAGGAAATACGGTTTCTAACTACGAGGCTATAGATCTTGCTCCATTTATAATCCCTGGTAAAAGTGGTGGGGAGCTTGTCTTTTTTAAGCTCCAAGTAGAGTTGATTGTGCCTGATGCCACAACAAAGCAGGAGCTTTTAAGGCGTCAGGCATGGCTAAGAGATATTATATATCAAGAACTAAAGGGGCTTGATATATCTAGAGGCGTTCAAGGTGACATCCTTGGGCGTTATAAGATGCCTTTATTAAATCGGTTGAATCGGGAATTTTCTCCTCTTAGAATAGAGGATATTAGACTTATGGGCTATCTACTGAGGTAGAAGATGGCTGATGATTTTGTCAGTGATATTTCTCCATTAAATCAGATACTACCGGTAAGAGCTCAACCTGCGAACATTAGACAACAATCACGAAGAAGAGATAGACGGCAAGGAAAAGAGAAGGAAGACGCCAACCGTCATGAAAGGGAAGACGGTGGCATCATCTTTGTAGAAGACAAAGTTACAGTGCACTTAGATCATCAAACTGCATCAAACAAATCACCACAACACTCCAAAAAGAAAACTTCTCAACACCAATCGGACTCGCCTGAAACAGTCAGGCATATAGATATTACAGTTTAGATATGCAGATGGATACTATAAAAATTTTGATTGTGGTTTCAATCTGCTGTGACATCGTGCTATTTATACTGATAGCGTGGCTTTTTTTTAAAATAAAGGCCTTTGGGCCAAAGAAGCTACAACTTTTGATAGAGGAACTTAAAGAAAGTCAAAAACTCGTACAAAGGCTTCAAGCCATATTGGATGAAAAGGCTAGGCTGGTAAAGAGCCTGGAAGCACGCCTTGATACCACCTCTTCACCCGACAACCAAGACTTATCGCTAAACAAAAAGCAGGTAATAATGCTTTACAAAAGTGGTATGGACACCGCCCAGATCGCTAAAGAGACAGGCCTTACAACTGGAGAGGTGGAGCTAATTCTATCACTCAGTAATGTCTCTAAATGATTAGTTCAGTTCAGTTCAAATCAGCTTTGTTGCTCTACATTTACTACCGTGCAAGTCATGGTATGTTTTATTGCATCAATAGATTGGAGCCTTTGCATAACTATATGGGACAGGGAATCGTGAGAGTCGGTTTCCACTTGCGCTATTATGTCGTAAGGCCCCATAATGACATCCAGGTGTTTGATTTCCTCCATATCCTTTAACTGTTTTACAACATCTGCCGTCTTTCCTATTTGGGTGTTTATGAGGATATAAGCCTTTAAAGACATCTTAGTTTTCCTCCTTTGAAGCTGTTTCCTCTTTTTTTATCTGATCCAACTTATGCTGGGCAAAAAGATCCAATCCCAATTTTGCAAGTAACAGCGCACCTATCACAGTTAGTGGGTGCGTAAGAAAGGTTACGAGTTTTTTGCCCACTCCTTTACTTTTGTTCTGTGCCACAGGCGCTGGCACAGGCAGGACAACCACTTTGGAAGATTTTTCTTTTGACCCATCGTATTCCATATTTTAGTAGCTCCTTTTCATTATTGGAAATGAGTTCTATAACCTCTGGTTTCTCAATATATCGATCAAGGTTTGGCCCTTCAAGAAAGTGTTGTCTGAATGAATCTATATCGTAACATCCCATATAGAAGATATCGATTTGATCGGCATTGAGCTGTTCAATTCCAGATTCTGTTTTGGCCTGGAGGAGTTCACCAAAGACATCATTCATCTCGTTGTATTCACTAATTCCCTCGTTCTCCTTCCATTCCTTTACAGTCCATTCCTTACAGTCTCTGAAACCATGGCAGTCTGGCTCTCTAACAATATAGTAAAATTCTTCCACATCATCCGTGTCCTTGCTTCTTTTGGCCATCCTGGCAAGAGGATAGGTACGACAGGCCCCAGGACGTGCATCATATACGGTACAGCCTTTTTTCTCCTCCAAGAATGGGCATTTAAGATAGGGGCCATCCATTTTGAGAACCACCACAGGAAGCCCTGAGCCAAATCCCACATGAACGGAGGTATATTTTTTGAGAAAGTCTCCAGAAGTCATTCCAAGTTTGTTTTTGAGTTTCAGGATATCGTAGGGCATGAGT
Organism: Deltaproteobacteria bacterium; assembly: GCA_027068235.1. Lineage (GTDB taxonomy): Bacteria > Desulfobacterota > Dissulfuribacteria > Dissulfuribacterales > QOAL01 > JAADCZ01. The sequence goes on from JAMOUE010000386.1 coordinate 2,759, forward strand.
ACGAGGTTTATGTCGTAACAGCAACGTGTAAAGCATTTCTTGTCAGGTGTGCATGAAAAGCAAAAAGTACTCTCGTCAGTAAGTTGTCTGGAATCGTCTAGATATGATTCAGGTCCTTGGGACATAATTTTTACTCCTTTTCGAACCGTTTTTTAAAGAATAGATAAAAATAGGGCGCCTAGTCTAAAGGTAAGGTTTTCTTCAAGGCCTCCCCTAAGATAAATATCATCTTGAATCCGCGTCAACATTCTGGTCATTATAACCTCAAAGCCCATGTTTATATAGCCCGATTCGAGGGCTTCATTTGTCAGAAAAAGAGGCAGGCCTTTTTGGTCTTTATATGTCTTTAGCCGCCAATTTACCTGCGATATGTTATTATAGAGCCGTTCCAGCCTGTTTACATCTATCTGACACCCTGTAAGAAATGGCCCGCCTCCAGTGTCATAGGCCTCATCTATGCCTTTTTTCAATCCAAGTATAAGTATGAGTACCCTATCCCTGACCGGTGGATCTTGGCTAAATGCCAGCATTAAGAGTTCGTGGGATAGTGGAAGGCTCAGGCTGCTAGGTATGGCAAAAGTAGAGATTTTTCCAAAGACGGCCTTTAGTTTTTCTCTGCGCATATTGGGATCAGGCTCATAGCGCGGATTTTTGGCATAGAGTTTCTTGCCAAAGAGCATGATGCTTTCATAGTGTTTCCGAACGTGGTAGCTGATTATTTTGACATCCGGACTGCATATATCTGCACATTTTTTCCCCAAGCCTGAACATCCGCAAAGAAGGCTGAGGAGGAATACTACTAATAAAATGCTAAATACAATGCGCCTCATACCAAATGACTAAGTACGTAATTGGAAATGTATTGGCCTCTTTTTGTTAGTCTCAAAGTATCAGCGTCTTTAGAGACCTCTAACAGGCCCTGATTACACAATTTATCAATGGTTTTGCCATAATATGAAAACAATTCTATGCCAAATCGCCTATAAAGTGCTTTTATATCGGCTCCTTTGGTCATCCTAAGCCACATGATTAATGTTTCTCGAAATCTTGCCTCTTTATTCAAGGTTTCTTCCTGTGCAATGGCCATTCCTTTTTTTTCTATACAATCCAAATATTGCAACAAGTTTGATGTATTAAAATATCTCGTGTTATTAAAAAAAGAGACTGCACCACAGCCAAGCCCCAAATAATCTCCACCTGTCCAGTAGTTAATATTATGATTACACTCATGGCCTATGCGTGCGAAATTAGATATCTCGTATTGAAAAAGCCCTTTTGATTCAAGAAAGCTTTCTACATACTTGGTAAGATCAAGTCGTGTTTCCTCTTTCGGGAGTTTAAGGGCTCCTTTTGCAACTAGAGAGGCAAAACGTGTGTCAGGTTCTATGGTGAGTTCGTAGGCGGAAAGGTGTTCTGGACACAAAGAGGAGGCTATTTTCAAGGTCTTTTCAAGCCAAGTTTTGTCTTGACCCGGCAAGCTATAGATAAGATCAATAGATAAGTTTTTTATACCTGCTTCTCTTATAGTGTCTACTGCCTTTAAAGCATCATTTACCGAATGAATGCGGCCTAAAAGTTTTAGTCCCTCTGGTGTAAGATCCTGTACGCCAAGGCTTATCCTATTTATTCCAGCCTCTTTCATGGCATGAATCCACGTTTTTTGAACAGACTCTGGATTGCACTCGATAGTTATCTCCATTTCAGACCTAGATCTCATATGGAAGATAGAAGAAAGTTCATCCATTAAAGCAGATAAAAGGCGGGCCGGAACTAGCGAAGGAGTACCACCACCTATGTAGATGGTGTCAAAATAGAGGGCGTTGTCTATTCTATGAGTTACTGCACTTATTGCCTCCTTTTTTATTGCCAAAATGTAATGTTCCATCAGGTGTAGCTTGTCTTCAAAGGAGACAAAGGAACAGTAACTGCATTTTTTCCTGCAAAAAGGAATATGGATGTAGAGTCCTGCCAACGGTTATTTATTTCTTGGTCTTACAGAAGAGAAATTTTTCTACACTTTCAGCCCTTGAACTTTTAGGCTTGAAAATCTTTACTGTTTTAAAGAGGCTTTGCGCCTTCTTTCGTAATTCAGGAAAATCCTCGCCGTCAAAGGCCTTACAGTAGAAAGCACCATCCTTGGTCAGAAACTTTGTAGCCAGCTCAAGGGCCATATTTGCAAGTTCTATTGACAAGTAATGGTCTCTGTCCTTTCTGCCAGTGGTTTTGGGTGCCATGTCAGAAAGTATTACGTCAAAAGGTAAGTATTCCCTTAAATCATTCTCAAAATCTATTTCATAGATGTCTTTCTTTAGAAAAAGGATATTTTCACCGCCAACCTTTAACTTATGAAGGTCTATTGCAATTACCTTTCCTTTTTCCCCTACGACCTTTGCTGCAAACTTTGTCCAGGAGCCAGGCGCTGCGCCAAGGTCAAGGATGTGTTGCCCCTTTTTTAGAAATTTGAATCTATTTTGAGCCTCTATAAGTTTGTAAACAGAGCGGGCAGGATAGCCTTCTTTTTTGGCCTTGAAAAAGTAGTGATCCTTTATCTCCTTCATAATTGATTGCGCCTTTAGTCTATTTTTACCAGTAAATCTACCAAATGAGCCGCAGTTACGCCGTGCCCTTTTTCCTGATACAGGGATTCCATGCCATAGCGAAGCCGAAAGAGACAGCCTGAACAGGTAGTGGTTATTGTAAGTGGATTTTTTAATGTGATGGATTGAATAACTGATGCAATATTCTTTTTAAATATAGTTTTTGATAGATCGCTGTTTAATATGGAAAATGTGCCACCCAATCCACAACAGCCTAAATTACCAATATGATTTTTTTTATCCCTCAAAACACCTTGCACAACATCTATAGGAGTAGATGAGGCGCTTAGGCCATAGCGTTGATGACAAGGTATCTGAATGGCAATCTTGCAATCTACTTGAGAGACCATTTGTATTTGCAGGCGAGATAGAAACTGGCTTAACTCCATAACACGCTTTGAGATCTGTTTGGCTTCTTTTGCCTCACTTTCCTTCTCGTGAAACAATTTGTCCCAATTGTTTATCATATAGGCACATGAAGCACAGCCTGTAAGAATTACATCTGGCTGATATTTTGAAAAGATAGAGATATTTTTCTTTGCAAAATTTTTTGCATTGTCACTAGCCCCTTGACTATATGCAGGAAGGCCA
>JAMOUE010000387.1 GCA_027068235.1 Deltaproteobacteria bacterium
ATGCCCAAGGCTATTTCTGTAAGGCTTGCAAGGTCGTGGGAGGTCACAGAGCTAGGCAGGATGTTCAAAAAGGACGGGCTCATAAGCATGCCCGCAACCAGATACCCGCTTACACGCGGCAGTTTCAATGCATTAGCGGCTCTTCCTCCTAGGAAGGAGCCGATTAGCAGAAGGCCGACAGCGAGCAGGGGATGATTTATCACGTCAAAAGACCTTTTGTCCTAGTAGAAGCCACTGTTCCAGCAGATCCAGCACATCAATATCTGCTACGAGCCGGTCATTTTTATCAAGTACTGCTACATCAAGTAGATCTGCCTCCATCATCCATTCTAATACTTCATGCAGTTTGTCATCTTCATGACATACAGGAACATCGCTTTCCATTACTTGAGCTGCCTTGTCTGAAGCAAAAAGTTCCATATTTTCTTCACTCAAGACCAAGGCATCTTCAAGTTTTTTGGATAAAAAGTGGCTGAAGACAATGTCTTTAAGATTTTTCAGTGTGATGCAGCCTTGAAGCTTCATTTCACTGTCCACCACATATACCACACGGCGCCGCCGCCCTTTTACCATAGCTTTTACAACTTCTTTCAAGTTGGCATCTGGAGCTACTGTGGCCATGGCCCGTTTTGTAACCATGGCGTTAAGACATTGCCTAATTGTAATATTTTGGCTACTCATTGTTTTTATCCATGTTTTTACGCTTCACTTGCTTAACTTTCAAGGCTATTCATCTATCTATCTTGTCAAAAGACCAGGTAGAAAAGTGACAAGTTGCGGAAAGATAAGAAGTAAAATGATACAAATCACAAAGGCTGGAATAAAATAGGTAACACCTTTAAAGACCGTTTCAAGAGATATCTCTTTGGCTGTTCCTGCAACAATAAAGGTATTTATTCCTACTGGAGGGGTGATGGCCCCTAATGTTGTGATGATGGTTATGATTACTGAAAACCATAAAGGGTCATAGCCAAGCTTTTCTGCAACAGGGAAGAATATTGGGATTGTTATCATGAGAAGGCCAAGGGCGTCCATGATAGCGCCGCCAACCACATAGATCATCAGCATCAACAGCAAGATAACATGTCTTGGCACATTAAGTGACGCCACAAAGCCAGCCGCTTCAAAGGGAAGCCTGGTAATTGACATGAACTTGCCAAAAATTACCGCTCCTGCCACTATCATAATGATCATGCAAGAGGTTTTGACACTGTCCTCAACGGCTGCTCTTAACTTGGCAAAGGTGATGGTACGGCCCAGAAGTACAATTATAAGGGCAAAGAAACTGCCAGCCGCTCCAGCCTCTGTAGGGGTGAACCAACCAAGATAGAGCCCAGCCATTACAAGTATGAATAATATCACCATCTCTATTGAACCAGGCAGGCTCTTGAGCCGCTCTTTCAAGGTGGCCTTGCTTCCAGCAGGTCCGAGATGGGGTTTCCATATACATAAAAGCCATACAGATGCCATTAACAAGGCAGACAATATGAGCCCA
>JAMOUE010000388.1 GCA_027068235.1 Deltaproteobacteria bacterium
TATAGATATAGCTTAAAGGCCAGGAATATTAGAAAGGATTGAGGAAATAAAGTCCCCATTTTAGGGTAAAGAAGTTGTTTCTTAAAAAAGATAGAGGAAAAAATGTTATTAGAGCGAACAAATGACAGTCAAAATTTAAAAAGTTTAATTTCCTCCCCGTCTAATCTTCCTGCATTTATGGATAAGATGAAAAAAGTGTCGGTAAATCCCAACACTCGAAGAACTAGGTTAACTTTAGATAGAATTTATTAAACGAAGCATTAAGCCCTAGAGGCAACCGTCTCTAAAACCCACCACCTACCAGGGCATCTCCCAAAGAAAGAGATGCCCGCTTTTTTTACACCCACATCTCCCTACCATATCATTTCTTTTGAGATTCGCAAGGTAAACATTGCTCTGTTATCAAGATATTCATAATCAGGATCATTTGCGTCCCGGTGCCAGTGAGATAGTGTGATTCCGGTTTCTAGCCAATTGGTTAGTTGCCAGTAGATTTCCAGATCTGCATTCCAGGTCCTTTCTTTTATCTTTTCATCCCAGCCACCTGCAAATGGAAAGGTATCGTCCCTATATGAGGTCTCAAGATTTAGGTGCAATTGGTCTGTAAGTGAATAGTCAAACTCACCTCCAATTACATAACAACTTGAGAATCCAAGATTTTCTCCATCGAAGTAGACTTCATCGTATCCTTTGCTGACTTCAATTTTAAGCGAGTACTTTGGGGTATCTCGCCAAAAAAACATGCTATAACTAAACCCTTTATAATTATCTAGCCCTGCATGATGAAGGCGTGTTTGAAAGTAGTATCCTGCTCCCAAAGTCAATCCTGTTGAAGGAGCTAAAGCATGGGTAATTCCTACAGTGAAGTCATATGTATCATAATCTGGTGTGGAACCATCAAAATTCATTGACGATACAGCGCCACGTAGATTGAGGGTGGTGTCTAAATCCATTCGATAAAATAAGGTTATAGCACCTCGTGGTTCTGTGAAATCGTCTGAAGTGTCAAAGAAACCAAGGTTGGTACCTGTTTCCAGGCCTATACCATATTGTGGTTTTAACCAGTATCGGATGTCTAAGTAAGGGAAATGATTAACAGTGTCTGCTCCAATGGAAGAGCGGTTTTTAAAGAACATATTTTTATAGCCTATTTCGAAGTGTCCATCTTCACCAAGTAATCTGGTTAACGATAACAAGGCCTCATTATAATCGTATTTAAGATCCTCATAACTTATTGCCCCAATGTTTTTGCTTATTTGAACAGGGTCTTTGGAATGGATAAAACTGTCTTCCATAGATAGTTTCCAGTTGTCATGAAATTCTATCCAACCATTGAGATCTAGAAAATGATTTAGAGAATTTCTGGCAGATTGATGATAATAAAATACTTGTTGTAGCTCGTAGTCCAAATCTAAATCCCACTTGTTAGACGAAGCGGCTGCTTCAAATCCCGCCCCTATTCTTGTGATAAAGTCTGAGATAACATTTGT
>JAMOUE010000389.1 GCA_027068235.1 Deltaproteobacteria bacterium
CTTTAACCTGTGCAAAGATAGAGGCATACTGATCCAGGAACCCTTTTTCCCTAACATCCATTACCAAAGCCACCCTTGTCGGGATGGCTGTGCTATTCTCGCTTAGTGAAAGAAAGTCTGGCAAAAGTGCAATGGGCAGGTTATCCACACAGTAATACCCAAGGTCTTCAAAGGCTCTTAAGGCCGTACTCTTCCCAGAGCCTGACATGCCAGTGATTATTACTGTCTGGATGTTTCTGGAGTGTTCTCCTGTCAAGCTAACACACCGTAAGATCTATTCTCAGCCACTTCAACTATACCAAAAATCTCACCAATAGACTTGGCCTCTATCAATTGAGCAATCATCTCTTTGTCTTTTAGGAGTCTTGAAATCTTTGCCAGGACTCTTAAATAGTCGATGGTATACTCTTCAGGCGCCAAGAGCAAAAATATCACATACACAAGTTCCCCATCTGCAGCATCAAAAGGCACACCTTTTTTACTCACCGCTGCAATAACTCGCAGATTCTCTATCCCTGCCACTCTTGCGTGGGGAATAGCCACTCCACCTCCAATGGCAGTGGTCCCTAGCTCTTCCCTGTCGAGAATGACCTGAAAGACTTCCTCTTCTGAAAGACTTTCTGTGCAAGAGGCAGCCTTTACGGCAAGCCTTCTAATAACCTCTATCTTAGAGGAACCTTCTAATGGGAAAATTATACAACTTTCCTGTAAATAATTGAGAACGCGCACTACTTAAGGCTCCAACAATCCAAGCCTTCCATCTTTTCTCCAATAGATAACATTGACCCTGTTGGTATCGGAATTTATAAAGGCCAAAAATCCCTTGCCACTTATCTGAAGTTGATCAGCCGCCTCCTCTATGGACATGGGCTTAGGGTCTATCTTCTGGATAATTATGACTTGGTCTTCATCATCAGCCTCAGACTCGCTATCATAGACAGCAGAGGTAGGGACAGCCCCTTGACCTGTTGAGCGTCTGTTCTTCACCTTCTCTCTAAACTTCTTTAACTGCCTTTCTATCTTATCAAGTACAAGATCTATAGCCGCTCTTAAGTCATCATGCTCCTGCTTGGCAGCTGCCCTTATACCATCTCCTGTAATGACCACCTCAGCAGTTTTACGAAATTTCTCAGCCGTAAGGACAACATTCACATTCATTGGAGAATCTGAATACTTTTTCAGACGGGCAAACCTGTCGTTGATATAGTCCTTCAACTCATCAGAATGTTCCATATGACGAAACGTCACGTTAATCTGCATAAAGAATTCTCCTCCGTTTAAATATGTGGATAATCATCAAACCTTGGGTCTCTTTCTCCTGCTTGATGGCAAAATCCCCATGAGATCACGATATTTGGCAACTGTACGTCTAGCTATCTTGATGTTGTCCTTGGCCAAAATCTCAACAATCTGCTTGTCACTGTAGGGTTTAGTAGGATCTTCGCTCTCTATCAGCCTCTTTATCCGCTCTTTAACACTCTGGGCTGCAACCTCTTTAGCCCCATTCTTTCTAGGTAACCCTGTACTAAAAAAGAACTTGAGCTCAAATATTCCCTGCGGAGTATGGACATACTTATTCGTGGTTACCCTGCTTATGGTAGATTCATGCATTCCAACATCTTCTGCCACATCCTTAAGCACCATTGGCTTGAGATAAGCGATACCCTTGTCCAAGAACTCTTTTTGGAACTTTACTATGCTTTGTGTAACTTTATAAATAGTTTTTTTACGTTGATGAATACTTTTTATAAGCCACAAGGCAGATTTCATCTTGTCATTGATGAATTCCTTGGCCTTTTGCGACACATCGCCATTTTTGGCCGCATCTTTATAGTAAGGGTTGATGGTTAAATTTGGCAGATCTTCCTCGTTAAGAGCGACAACGTATTCATCCCCTACCTTGTAAACATATATATCTGGCACTATATATTGAACTTCTTCCGAGGAATAGGCCCTGCCAGGCCTTGGCTCCAACGACTTTATAACGTCTATGGCCTTAACGACATCCTCAGCACTTCTGCCAGTGGCCTTTGCAATCTGCTGATAGTTGTGCAGCTCCACCTGATGAAGGTGTTTCGAGACAAGCTCCTTAACCAACGGATCGGTAATACCTAGATGGTCTATTTGAATAAGAAGGCATTCTCTTAGATCCCTTGCTGCCACCCCAACAGGGTCGAACTCCTGAATCCTCTTGAGCACTCGCTCTATATGCTCAGGATCAACCCCTGCATCCTCAGCCAACTCTTCTACCGTAGCCTTGAGATAGCCATCTTTATCCAGATTACCAATTATCAACGCACCAATCTTGCGTTCCTCTTCAGACAAGTCAGACATCTGAAGCTGCCAAATAAGATGGTCTTGTAAGTCAGACTTGGAAGCGAGGATATTCTCGTAGTTTGGAACCTCCTTTTCCTCAAAGGAGTAAGATGGCAAGGAACGCCTATACTCATCATCCCAAACCTCTTGCCAATTTGTTTCCTTTATTGCATCCTTTTCCCAAGGTGTCTTTTCTGCCTCAGAAGCAGCAAGCTCTGGCACCGGCTCCTGCCCAGACCAATCTTCCTGGCCCTGCTCCTGCACATCGGCCTTTCTCACCTGATCGACCTCGGTGTTTGTCGCCTCTTCCAGCAGGGGATTCGTCTCAAGCTCATGATTTATTGTCTCTATAAGCTCAAGACGTGAAAGCTGAAGCAGCTTGATGGCCTGCTGCAACTGAGGCGTCATTACAAGCTGCTGGGTCAGCTTTAGATTTTGTTTTAATTCAAGGGCCATAACTTACAGTGAAAATTCCTCTCCTAAATATATCTTTCTAGCGATTTTACTATTGGCAATCTGCTCTGGACTGCCATATTCGATCACTTTACCCGAGCTTACAATATATGCGCTGTCACACACCGTCAAGGTCTCCCGAACGTTGTGATCCGACAGAAAGATACCAATACCTCTAGATCTTAACTCCTTTATAATACTTTGGATATCAGCCACAGCCAAAGGATCAACGCCTGCAAAAGGCTCATCGAGAAGTATAAATTTGGGACCTGTGGCAAGGGCCCTGGCCACCTCAACACGCCGTCTTTCTCCACCCGACAAAGACTCTGCCTTTTGCTCTGCTAGCGCACTAAGACCCATCTCTTCAAGAAGCTCTTGCACCTTCTCCCTGCGCTCTTTCTTCGGGATTCCCTTATTCTCAAAAACTACCTCGATATTTTCAAAAACCGTAAGCTTTCGAAAGACTGAAGGTTCTTGAGGCAAATAGGTAAGACCCATGTTTGCGCGTTTGTGCATTGGCAGATCAGTTATGTCCTGCCCATCGAGAAAAACCCTGCCACCATCAGGCTGTATAAGTCCAGCTATCATGTAGAACGTGGTGGTCTTGCCCGCTCCATTTGGACCTAGCAAACCCGTTATAGATGAACTTTCCAGGACAAGGCTCACTCCATCAACCACAGAGCGCCCCTTGTATATCTTTTTTAGTTCCTTGGCCTCAAGACAGCTCTTGTCTGCCATTAGTCTCCTTCTGAGTAAACAACCGCCTCTACCCTTTCCTTACCAGAGCTTTCCACCACGCTTCGATTCTCGTTGACATAAAGAACTATCTTTTCACCTTTGATACTATTTTGGCCATCCCAAACCTGGGCATTTTTAAGCAGCACTATCTTCTCTTGGGGTTTGTAATAAATGGCCTCATTTGCCGTGGCTTTTCTCCTGCCCTGCACTATTTTCACATGTCCTCTCACCACTATCTTTTTCAAGCTCCTCCTCTTTTTGTTATCGGCCGTCTTTTTCTGAATATAAAAAACCTCCAACCTATCTGAATAGATGGTAAGATTCCCCTTCTTTGCTACCACGTTGCCTGAAAAGACAACCGTCCCTTTCTCGTCATTGGCCTCCATCTTATCACTGGTTATCCTTATGGCCTGAGAGGGTTTTGATTTGCTCTTGACTGTCTCTTCAGACTGGACACTTATTGCCCAATACCCTATACAAAAAAGTGACAAAATCGTTAGTAAACTTATGTTAAACAAACTATTTCTGACACTCATTCTAAAATCCCCTCTTTTTCAAAGCTATTATCCCTTAATCTATACGCCTAAATCTTCTTCCTTTATAATTGCCCTTGGAAAATAAAGCAAAAGTTTGTGATCTGTTAACAAATAGACCATATTCTTTCCCACAAGCTCGTTACCTTCTCCTCCAACAAGCCTCACGTTTCCTGGAGACTCTATGGCCTTTTTCTCAGGATAATAAAATAATATATCTGTTATGAGCACATAATCCTTCATCCCTGTGACCTTCACATCTCCAGAAACCGCTACAGTGCCGCTGGCAGCCATGTATTTGCCCTTTTTGGCCTTTACCGTTACAGGATTTTTTCCATCTGGCTGAAAGATGATGTTCACATCCTCGAATTCAACCTCTTTTTTCTTTTCATAAAAACGTGCAAGTTTTGCCTTAACCAGCCACTGTGCAGCCTTCCCCCTAACATCCCTTCTGTACCTTACACCATAAAGCACTAGATCTGCCTTGATATTTTTGAGTTCTGGAGAAAAAAAAGTGTTCTCCTGCTGATCGGATCTAAAAAAGATGATACCTGCTGCCACAATAAAAAGGAGAACCGAGATCCAGAATGTAATTCGTTTACTCACGTGTTGATAATTTAAGATCCTTTTAGATAGGTATTGAAACTTTTTTCCAAAAGCCCTTTGGCTTCAAGGATAAGTTCGCAGACTTCTCGAACTGCTCCACATCCTCCTGGTGCATTGGTAACCAAATCAACATTACGTGCCATAAAGGTGGCCCCATCGCTCACAGTAACAGACAAACCACACCTTTTGAGCATGGGCAAATCCACCCAGTCATCACCAACACAACAGATGTGAGTGTAGTCTAAACCAAGTTCCATGATAAGACCGTTTAAACAGGCAATCTTATCACCAACACCTTGGAATACGTGCCTTATCCCTAGCTCTTTGCATCTTCTCTCTAAGGCATTGGACTTTCTGGCACTTATTACGGCTGTTTCAATGCCATGAAGAGATAAAAGTCTTATGCCAAGTCCATCCCTAACGTGAAAGTGCTGAATCTGGGCACCATCATCAGTATATACTATTCTGCCGTCTGTCAGCACACCGTCAACATCCAAGACCAAGAGCCGGATGGACGCTGCCTTTTCAACGATCTTTTCAGAAACTGCCGTCATGGCTTTAGCTGACATTGGCCGTGATCTCAAAAATGAGCCTTAACTGGTGGAGAAGTCTGGCGGCATCTTCAAGCTGGAGACTGTTTGGCCCGTCACAACGTGCCTTATCTGGCTCAGGGTAAACCTCCATAAATATGCCATCACACCCGCAAGCCGCAGCGGCACGGGCAAGATAGGGAACAAACTCCCTTTGGCCACCAGAACAGCCTCTCTTACCGCCGGGCAACTGTACACTGTGGGTTGCATCAAATATGACAGGATATCCCAATGATCTCATTATGGGCAGGGATCTCATGTCCACTACCAGATTATTGTAACCAAAAGAAGCTCCCCGTTCCGTTAACATAATATTATTGGTGTTACCGGCTTCTCTAACCTTTCCTGTTGCATGTGCCATATCCCACGGGGCCAAGAATTGACCTTTCTTTATATTCACAGCCTTGCCCGTCTTAGCGGCTGCAACGAGAAGATCTGTCTGCCTGCAAAGAAAGGCTGGAATCTGAAGACAATCCACAACCTTTGCCACAGGCCCAGCCTGTTCAGGCAGGTGTATATCTGTCACAACCAAACAGTCCAACCGTTCTTTGACTCCAGCAAGGATCTCCAAGCCCTTTTCCATGCCAGGGCCTCTATAGGAGTCTATGGAGGTCCTATTGGCCTTATCAAAAGATGCCTTGAACATATAAGTGAAGCCGTTTCTCTTTGCAGCATCTTTCAT
>JAMOUE010000390.1 GCA_027068235.1 Deltaproteobacteria bacterium
ATGGACGGATTGACGACCATCAAGCATATAATGGTAAAAAATCCTGTGCCAGTAGTTATGGTAAGCGGGCTTGCCGACCAAGCAAGGATCACATTTGAGGCTTTAAGGTTAGGGGCAATAGATTTTTTCCCAAAGCCTTCTGGAACCATATCCAAAGATATAAATGAGAAGTCTGAAGATTTAATAAAGACACTGAAGCTTGCGGCAAAAGCAAATCCAAAGGCCATAAAGCGTGCAATCTCTAGTGTCCAAAAGGACTTAGATGGCCAGATTGCCGGAGACATTCAAGGAAATGTGTTAATCCTTGCCAGGCAAGGTGCAGTGAGCAGCTTTATACGTTTACTTTCTGCTCTGGTGGGTCTTAAAAATATAGGTTTCGTCTCCATTCAGGACATCTCTGAAACCGTGCTTTCTGCCTACACAAAGGAACTTAGTAATTTTTTTGATTGCACACCCTATGTGGGGCAAAAGGTTCGATTAGAAGGTGGGAAATGTGTAATTGCAAGCGAGAATAATTTGCCTGATGTAAGGGTGGTGCAGGAGACAGATAATCTACCAATCCTTGAGTTGTTGGGTAACTCAGCCACACTGACAGAGTTTGTCGAAAAGATGGCGTCCAAGTCCAAAAATAGACTTTGTTTGGTTGTTCTTGGCGGTGAGATACCAGAGGATACATCCTTTGTGGAAACGGTTTGTAAGGCAGGAGGCCAGGTTTTGTCTTTAGATCCGATGCTTTGCCCATGCAGTGAATTTTCTTCTTATATCAAAAATAATGGTATTGGTCAGACACTGGCAAGCGAGATGGAGCTATGGGAAGGGATAAGGGCATTTTCCCGAAGGTTACTTCTTGAGAAGGCGAAAGAAGTAAGTAGGTGAAAAATCTATGAATGAAGCTTTGTCTAATGGTAATGGCAGGCCCATAAAAGTGCTGGTGGTAGATGACTCTCCTATGATGTGCAAGGCCATTGAAAATATCCTCACAGAAGATGAGAAGATAGAGGTAGCAGCTAAGGCACTTAGTGGCAAAGAGGCACTCAAGCTACTCTCCAAGGAAGCATTCGACGTTTGTACGCTAGATGTCCATATGCCTGGTATGAATGGACTTTCTGTTCTTAAAAATATCATGGTTAAACATCCTCTACCCACCCTGATGGTAAGTGCATTTACTGGAGACGGTTCAAGGATAACCTTTGAGGCCTTGAGATTTGGTGCGGTTGACTTTTTTAAAAAGCCTACACGTAACGGTGAAAACGAGATTAAAGATCAAGGAGAATCACTTCGAAAGAGTCTGAAAAGGGCTTCTCGCGTGCAGGTAAGAGCTGCCAGGTATTTGAGGATAAGGCCTTTAAAAGATGATGCTATAAGGGCTGCTAAGTTGCATTGCCATGCTGAAAATCTAGATAGACTTTGCCTTATTTATGGCTCGACAGGTGGATATTCGTCAATACTGGCTATTGCCCCTTTTCTCAAAAGTTTGTCCAAAGGCC
>JAMOUE010000391.1 GCA_027068235.1 Deltaproteobacteria bacterium
GTAGAGGAATACCGTCATGGCACCTATATCCAAGGCATGAGTTGCAAGCCAAAGCAGGTGACCAGTAAGCCTTGCCATCTCCATAACTATGGTACGAATGTACTTGGCCCTAAGGGGAACCTCGATACCAAGCAACTTTTCCACAGCTATACTGTAGGCCACATTGTTTGCCATTGAGGCGATGTAGTCCAACCTGTCAGTAAGAGGAAGCGTCTGTGCATAGGATAGATTCTCAGCAAGCTTCTCCACGCCTCGATGAAGGTAACCAACTGTTGGCTTACACTCCAGGACAGTCTCTCCATCAAGCTCCAGATCCAGTTTCAGCACCCCATGTGTAGCCGGATGCTGAGGCCCCATGGCTATGGTATAGGGCTCATGGGTTGCCTCTTCATTCTTTACAAGTGTTAGTTGAGCTTTATTCTCTGGCATCTTCTACCCCTGCCTTTTTGATAGGATCCTGATACACTCCATAGAAGTCGTACTTTCTAAGCTTCTTGGAGCGCTCTACAACCTCATCGTATCCGCTCCAGTTTTTACCTCCTCCATCAAGAGGATAATCCTTGCGGAGAGGATGCCCTTCCCATCCCTCTGGTAAAAGAATCCGCCTAAGGTCTGGATGATTGTTAAAGGTTATCCCTACCAGATCAAAACACTCTCTTTCGTGCCAGTTGGCTCCCATCCAGATGGAAGTAACAGAATCTATGTTACAGTCATCTTCAGGAACCTGGGCACGTATCCTTATCTTGTGTCTAAGAGGGATGGAATACAGGTTGTAAACCACCTCGAAACGCACGTCTTTTTTCCCCAGGTAGTCAACCCCGCACAGATCTGCCAGGTGATTTAGTTGCATTGCAGGATCATCATGGAGCCATCTCAGGATCTCAACGATCTTATCCTTTTTCACAATGACTCCTACCTGCCCTCGACACTCTTGCACATCAACCACCTGATCAGGGAATCTTTCTTTGACTTTTTTGGCTATCTCCAGCGGCTCCACCTCATCTCCTCCTTCATCATCTTCTGCTGTAGGCGGATTAGCCCTTCAAGCAGTGCCTCGGGTCTTGGCGGACATCCTGGCACATACACATCCACTGGCAAAAACTCATCACACCCTTGGACAGTATGATAGGTTCTGAAAACACCCCCGCTACATGCACAGCTACCCATTGCCAGCACATATCTCGGCTCTGGCATCTGGTCATAAACCCTTCTGACAATGGGTGCCATTTTCTGGGTAACCGTACCTGCAACTATCATGGCATCCGCCTGCCTAGGACTCGCCCTGAAGATTATTCCAAAGCGGTCAAGGTCGTGGTGGCTGCTTCCAGCAGCCATCATCTCTATGGCGCATCAGGCAAGGCCGAAGGTCACCGGCCAGATAGAGCTAGCGCGGCTCCAATTGATAATCTTGTCAAACTGCATCAAGAATGTATTCGCGCCTGGTATCACCTTGATACCTTCAGCCACTGGCACAACATCTGGGGAGGTTATCTTTCCCACTCCAAAGCCTCCTTTCGCCATGCATATGCATATCCAATTAGAAGTAAAAATATGAAAAGGAACATCTCTATGACGGCAAAGATGCCGATCTTGTCATAAACCAAAGCCCACGGGTAAAGGAAAATGGCTTCCACATCGAACACCACAAAGAGAATGGCGATCAGGTAAAACTTTATAGAGAACCTGAACTGTGGCGGGGCCGATGGAGGATTTCCAGACTCGTATGCCTCCAATTTCTCTTTATATGGCCTTCTCAGCCTGAAAAACCGCCCCACCCACAAGGTCACCACGCCAAAACCCGTGGCAAATAGCAACATTATGAGTATGGGCAAGTAGTCTGTTGGTAGATAGGTTCCTGGTGTCATAAACTCACCTGTCCTATGCCTGTTTCATTATTTGCTCAGCAAAGTCCCTGCGCTTCTTCTCAGACGCCTCTTCAGGTGTAAGAAACTGCAAAGAACCTGTGGTACACTTTGTGACACATGCGGGCTTCAGCCCCTGATCGAGCCTATCCTTGCAAAGGTCACACTTTCCAACCTTTCCTGTGTTGGAATCCCACTGTGGCACTCCCCACGGACATGCCTTGATGCATGCCTTACAGCCCACACAGAGATCCGCCTCAACAAAGACGATTCCATCTTTCTCCCTCTTCTGCATAGCGCCTGTGGGACAGGCATCTACACACCAGGGTTTCTCACAGTGGAAACATGCCATGTAAACATGGTTTACCACTGGAATGTTTCTCACCATCTTTGGGCCCACTGATATTATCTTGCAGTAATGTGAACCCACTGGAACATTATTTTTATCTTTGCACGCTGCCTCACAGGCCAAGCAGCCAATGCAAAGGGTTACATCTTGATCGACGTGATATATACTCATTTCTTACCCTCCTTATGCAGGCGTGACCTTTACAAAAGACTCGCAAAGAGAAATGCTTCCTCCTGCCTTGTCCCAAACCTTTAAAAGCCCCTTCATGAATGCCTGATCGGCTAGACCTTTCTTATATGCCCGTGTCTGGAAGGGGATGGTACGGCCATAACCGTGGAGCATGAACACGGCCTCGGGATGGATGTAATCAGTAACCCTTACCTTGATCTTGCCTGTAACACCCTTGTTATTTATCTCAACCTCTTGGCCATCCTTTATCCCAAGTTCCTTGGCAGCCTGGGTATTCATCCAAAGGCAGTTCGTTCCCATAAATTCTGAGATGATCGGATTGTTTGTTGTCTGCCCATGTGTCTGATATCCAGTACGTCCAAAGAGAAGCCGGAACTCTCCCTTTTCAGGTTTCTTTGGGCTTTCGTACGGTATAAAGGAGGGGATGTCATCCTCATCAAGCCTTTTGGAAAACAGCTCTATCTTGCCTGAAGGTGTAGGAAATTTCAGTTTGTTACGATCATACCAGATGGGCTCTTTTGCAAGCTGCACAAACCCCTTTTCGTTAAAGTCTTGAAGTTTTAGGTCTGTATCAGAGAGCTGATATCTCCAGATATCCTCTATGCTCTTGTAAGGGAAGTAGTTACCCTTGCCCAATCTTTGAGCAAGTTCTGTCCATATCTCCCAACCTGCCTTGGTATCATAGATAGGCTCTACTGCCTTTTTTCTTACGCTAAAGCCAGGCTTGAGGCCCTTGTCGGTCCTCATCATGGTATCACGCTCCAGATATGTTGACTCAGGAAGTATCACATCGGCAAAACCGAATGTCTCGCTGTAGTTAACATCAACAACCACAATAAGATCCAGTTTGTTAAGTATACGCTTTTGCTCTTCAGGATCAGGCATGGCAAGGAGCGGATCGTGTCTTACGACAAAATATGCCTTTATAGGATAGGGGTCGCCCGTATCTATCACATCATACATGAGCTGCAAAAGACCTGGGCCGCCATCAAACCTCTTATATTTCCAGCCACAACCATCTGCGCGCTTTTCCTCAACCTTTGGTATGTCTGCGCCAAGGCTCTTGAGCCCCTTGTAACCTGCATCCTTCGGGGTCTTGGGATAGAACTGACCTCCCGGCACCTCAATGTTGCCCATCAGGGCGTTAAGGATATGTATCATGCGGCTGGCATAAAAAGAGTCGTTATAACGGGATAGATGCCAACCTGGATGGAATATTACCTTTGGTTTATCTGAGGCAATCTCCTTGCAAAAGGCCACAATCTCATCAGCAGGTATTCCAGTTTCCTGCTCTGCCCATTTAGGAGTATACTGCTTAACAAAGCTCTTAAACTTAGTTATTCCAGTTACATACTTCTTAACAAAGTCCTTGTCGTACAGTCCATCCTTTACTATCACATTGGCTATGGCCAAAAGGAGTGCATAGTCAGTTCCAGGCCTGATCTGCCAGTATCTTGTGGCTTTAGACGCGGTTAGAGCTGCCCTCGGATCAATATAGGTTACTTTGGCACCCTTTTTCACGCCTTGCATAAAGGACTTCACTTCCTTCACCTTGAAGGACTCCACGATATTCCTGCCAAACAGGACTATGTGGTTTGCATTCTTAAAGTCATAGGCAAGGCCTGTCCTGCCAAGGCCATAGACTGACTTAGAGGCATGATGGGTATTTCTTCCGCATGTGCAGTCATGATTGCAGTAGTTTGGAGAACCCAACGCCTTCATAAAGGCCTTTCTCATATCTGCAAAGGGCCCCCCCCTGTCACTGAGCATAATGGCCTTCCCACCATGTTTTTGCATGATATCCTTGAGTTTGGACGTCACATAGTCAAAGGCCTCATCCCACGACACACGCTTCCACTTGCCTGATCCACGCTCTCCATCCCTTATCATGGGATACTGAAGACGTTCATCGTCATAGAGCAATGCCCTTCCAGCAATGCCCTTGGCGCAAAGACTGGTCCCCATACCTGCATCGTTTGGATTACCTTCGATCCAGGAGACCTTACCGTCTTCAACTTCTACGCGAATCGGGCAGCGGACTGCACACATTCCACAGATGCTGTAAACAGAACTAGCCATACTGCAATCTCCTTTTTGCTATTTTGATCTTTCTGATCAAACTCCCTGGTCTTGGCTCTGGCCTATGGCTGACAAAAAACATTGTCAGCACGGTCGCCTTTTATGCTTAGCGAATTCTTGTCATTTGTCAATAAAAAATAAGAAAAAAGGCGAAAATTAAAGCTTTCACAATATATTTTGTGATTCTTATTACAAACATGCTGATGTCATAAAAGATTATGCTTTTTTTCACACACAAAGGTAAAAGTACTAGATAAGAAGATTTACTAGTAGTAATTTTCTGTAAAAAGATAATTGCAAGCTTTTAACAAAGAATTTCTGCTACTTTTTAATGACAGCTCTAATTTATAAAGTTAAACGACTCTCTCTAGAAAAAGGATAAAAGGAGATGCCGTGGATTTTTTCACGAGACAAAGACCACTTACATTTCTAGCTAAACTTCGATTTTCGAAAAATTTCGGAAATTTTCTCGATTTTAAGACTACTTTTCCCAAAATTAGAAATGTTATTCAAAAGCTAACGAACAAGAAAAATAACCCCAGAGATATTATTATGAAATTTGTCATCCTTGTGGGAAGGTATTAGCGTCATCAACGGTTTAATCAAGAACAAGGTGTTCCCCAAAAAACAACTTTAGACACAAAGGAGGGTCCTTTATGTCACAAGACACCAATGAAAACTGTTTTGATAAGGCAGCAAAGACGTGGGACGAAAAACCCCGCAGGATTGAGTTGGCAAACGCTGTGAGCAAATCCATAAAATCATTGCTCCCCTTACAGCCAAACATGAAGGCAATGGAATATGGATGCGGGACTGGCCTAGTTTCTATTGCCCTATCACCCTTTTTAAAACATATTACTGCTGTGGATAACTCCACTAAGATGCTTGAAGTGTTAGAAGAAAAGCTTCAAAGCTACAATATAGAAAACATCACACCCAAATCTCTTGATCTTACAGAACCTTCCATAAATTTAACCACCCACCGCTATGATCTCATCTTTACAAGTATGACTCTCCACCACATTCCTGATGTGGCAACTCTAATAAAGAGATTTTACGAGATTCTCTTGCCAAAAGGCTGGCTTGCCATAGCGGATCTTGACAAAGAAGATGGAGATTTTCATGAACCATCCATCCAGGTGCCACATCACGGATTTGAAAGAAAAGAGCTGGAAGCCTTGCTGCAAAAAAATGGATTTTCAAATATAAAAACCACTACCGCCCATGAGATAAAAAAGGAAGTCACAGGCGGCGTTATAAAGACCTTTCCGGTATTTTTAATGATTGGACAAAAATAGTTACCAAGATTTCATATCTTTCTATTTTTGTGCAGGGGGAAATGTTTTCAAAAGCTCTTTGGCGACTTGAAGGGCATACTCCATCCGTTCTTGTGGATCTTTGAAGGACTGAAGGCGATCTGTGGCTATTCCTC
>JAMOUE010000392.1 GCA_027068235.1 Deltaproteobacteria bacterium
TGAATCAGTTACCAAACTTTATCTATTAATGGAGATGAGCTGCTTGAGGTTCTTGCCTGTAGCGACTGGGAGCAATTTCTTGCAGATTCTTAGCGAAGCGGGGCGAGCTTTAGAAGATGCAGAAATGCGAGGTGGAGCCGAAAGGCAAGGATTCCAAACAGCCTCACCCGCTTGTGTGGAAACATAAATAAGTGAAAACAGCTTGTTTCAAAAAAAACAAAATAACCCCATCAGCTTATTCAAATTAAGCTGACGGGGTCCATTTATAACTCACTTATACAAAATCAGTTTTCAATAAGTTTGTTAGAAAAATCTGCCACATATGTCTGAACAGGCCAGATTTTGGTATCCCAATCACTGGCCCACATGACTTTAAGCCCACTTGGTGAAGGCACACCATGAGCCTCAAAAAGATATCTTTTTTTGTATAACGGATCTCCCTTTTCCGGCTTCATGGCGTGTAAATGACAGAGTCTCTCTGTTCGAGATCCATCTAGCTTAACTGCAACCAACTCGTTTAGATAGGGCGCATACTTCTCTTTCCTGTTTTGATAGGTAACATAAACCCATCCTGGCCGACCAATTGCGCGTCCGGAAGTGTGGGAGGCATATTTGTGATCACAAATTAAGGTAATTGCGCCATCGGAAAGCCTTCTTTTGATGACCTTTCCTGAGTAGTTACCAGATTTTGCAACCCCTGCTATCACTTCGTCACCATTTTGATCAACCTGAGTGTCAAAGTGGCTTGGAAGCCCTTTGGCAGTTTCTGTAAAGACAATGGAGCCGTCAGATGCCCTTCTCACTTGAAGCCTGTCACTGCCTTGGCCAAAGTTACCAACTATCACTATGAAATTGCCATAAGGGGAGATAGTACAGTTACTGATTTTGTTATACTCACTTAAATCTATGTCTTGGCCTTTTTCTCCTGTTTTTAGATCAGCTATAAAAACGACCTGGTGTCCATCGCTTTTCCGAGTTGCAAGAATTGCCACCCTGGAATCATCCCAGGCAAAGTTGCCTTCACCCTTTCCAAAGGAACATCCTGAATAACCAGACAATGGCACCTTTATCTCAGTAACATCATCCACAACATTCCATTCTCCCACACCATTGTTTGAAACAAAGTGCATTATATTTGGTTCTGTGTAACTCCACCTTACACGGCCTGGCATATGGCTTCGTTTAAAAAGAGGTTCATAGGTAGAGCCATCCAAAAAGAGGTTGTCACATCTGTCTAGAAAAATCATGGATTCATCGGCATTCCAGGGTTGGCGTTTTGAATAACCATGCCTTTCCTGCTCATCAGGCCAGTCGCCTATTACCGCGCTATCTACAGTTACCATAGGCGTGCCTGGATCACCCACTATACGGGTAATTTCTGTTCCAAAGGCGGAATCGGTTATGGATGCCAGATAATCTGGTTTGCCATCAACCGCCGGCCATTCAAGGGCCAAATCGGTTCGCAAATCACAGTCGAAATCAT
>JAMOUE010000393.1 GCA_027068235.1 Deltaproteobacteria bacterium
GCTTCGCCGTGTGGTATCTGGCGTGGGCCGTAAATGTTGGCGTATCTTAACACGGTGTAGTCAAGACCGTACTGATGATTGTAGAAAAAGAGATAGTCTTCTGAAACTGCCTTGGCAATGGCATAGGGTGAAAGTGGTTTAGGAGGATAATTCTCTGTTGTAGGGTACTCTTCTGCTTCCCCATAGATTGCGCCGCCTGAAGAGATGAATATAACCTTTTTAACGCCCTTATCTTTGGCAGATTCAAGCAAGTTGACAAAGCCTTGAATGTTTACATCTGCATCGAAACGAGGGTCTTCAACCGAATATGGCACAGAAATCTGCGCTGCATGATGGTTGATAATATCTGGCTTTTCTATGGCCAAAACCTTTGCAAAATCTGGACTTCTTATATCCATAAGATAAAACGTGGCCTTGGGATTGAGATTCTCGAGCTTTCCAGAGTAAAGGTTATCCACGACCACCACCTCATGCCCAAGATCTATATAGGCATCCACCACATTTGAACCAATAAAGCCTGCTCCCCCTGTAACTAAAATTTTCATAATACCTCCATTCCTATTAAATAATCTTTAATTGCTTAACGGCCATTAAAGGCTAGACGTGAATAAGACTACTGTATAATATCACCCCCATAAATCCAACACATTAGTATCAAAGGAAAGATTATGCCAAAGGTCACCTTTTTGCCAGCAAATGTGATTCTTGAGATTCCTGAAGATGAAAATCTATTAAAGGCCGCAATGAAGGCTGGCATCCATATAAATGCCAGTTGTGGTGGAGCTGGAGTCTGCAACAAGTGCAGGATATTTATTGAGCAGGGCGAGGTTAAGGGAGAAGAGCTTCCAGAAGGAGGCTGGAAGGCGTGCGCCACATCTCCAGTTACAGACGTAGTTGTAAGAATTCCTGTAGAATCACAGATGGACAGAAAGGCCCTGTCGCGTCCACTGGCTAGAAAAGCTGCTGCCTGGATAAAGGTACATGGAGAGAAGGTAACTGTAAAAAGTCAGCCAGCTGTCACTAAGAAACTTATTTCAGTACCAGAACCAAGTAGTACAGATAATCTGAGTGACCTTTGCCGGATTAGGCGTGAGGTCGGCAAATCTTTTCATCTAGATGTAGATAGTCAGGTACTGCATCGCCTGCCCTATGCAATGCGGGAAGGAAACTGGCAGGTGACAGCAAGTTTCATGGAGACCCCTTCTTCAAACCGCAAGCGTCTCATAAGGGTTGAGCCAGGAGATACTACAAAAAAGCAGTATGGAGTTAGCATTGATATAGGGACAACAACAGTCTCTGCCAGGCTTGTCTCGTTGACAGATCAAAAGGTACTTGCAGAGTCATCCGACTATAACCCACAGGTAAGCTATGGCGAAGATGTCATATCCAGGATGGAGTTCACAAGAAAAGGCGATGGCCTGGCTATCTTGCAAGAAAAGATTGTTGAATGCCTCAACAAACTCATTTCTGAACTTCTTGAAAAAACAGGCAAAAACAAGGAAGATATTGATCTTGTAACAGTTGCAGCCAACACTGTAATGACACATTTTCTACTTGGCCTTGAAACCAGATTTCTAAGGGCAGCCCCATACACACCAGTAGCCAACAGATTTCCGCCAGTACGTGCAAGGGAAATAGGAATTGATCTTCCATCTCATGTACGTTTGTTTCTTGCCCCCTGTGTTGCCAGCTATGTTGGAGGTGACATAGTGGCCGGTGTGGTTGGTGTTGGAATAAATCACCATCCTGAGCTGACGCTATTTATTGATATAGGAACAAATGGAGAAATTGTACTTGGTAATCAGGACTGGATGGCGTGTGCAGCATGTTCTGCCGGCCCTGCATTTGAAGGTGGTGGAATAAAGTATGGAATGCGTGCCACAGTGGGAGCTGTAGAGGTTGTACACATTCATCCAGAGACATTTGAACCAATGGTGCTCACCATTGGAGGGAAAAAGGCAAAGGGTATCTGCGGTTCAGGGATAATAAGTCTTTTGGCTGGCCTTTTTATGACAGGGGCCCTTGATCGCCAGGGGAAGTTTCAACAAGATCTACCTACATCCAGGATACGCCAGGGTAACGATGGCTGGGAGTATGTGGTGGTGGAAAAAGATGCCACTGCAATAGGAGAAGACATCGTGTTTACCGAAGCCGATGTTGAAAACCTCATAAGGGCAAAAGGGGCCATGTTTGCAGGATACTTGACCCTGCTCGAATCGGTGGGCATGAGCATTGAGGATGTTGAGAGGGTTATACTTGCAGGAAACTTTGGAAGTTACCTTGACCTTGAACAGGCCATAACCATTGGACTCCTGCCTGACATACCTAGGGAACGCTTCTTCTTTGCAGGAAACTCCTCTCTTCTAGGGGCTCATATTGCAGCAATTTCATGGCCAAAGCTCAAGGAGATGGAAGAGGTGTCTCAAATGATGACCCATTTTGACCTTGCTGATAATCCTAGATTTATGGATCACTACGTATCTTGCCTGTTCCTTCCACATACGGATTTGTCACTTTTTCCATCTGTAAATGAAGCATTGAAAGAATAACAAGCTTTATAATATAATTCATGATAGTTTCTTTCAAAAATGATGGAACAAGGGACATATTTGATGGGGTAGATTCTAAAGTTGCAAGAAAATGTTGTCCCAAATCACTCTGGCCTGTTGCTAGAAGGAAAATGGATCAAATAAATCGCGTTCGAGAATTAAATGAACTTAATATACCACCAGGCAATCGGTTAGAGCGCTTAAAAGGTGAACGTAAAAATCAATATAGTATAAGGATCAATCAAAAGTATCGAATATGTTTTATATGGAAAGAAGGATATGCCTATGAAGTCGAAATTACAGACTACCACTAATAAATTGCTTCAAAGAAGGCTCCCCAAAAACCGTCCACCTACGCACCCAGGGGAGATGCTCTTAGAGGAATTTATAAAGCCTTTGAATCTTACTCAGCGAGAAGTTGCTCAACGATTAGGAGTTTCATATCCTCGATTAAATGAAATTATTAAAGGTCATCGTCGCGTTACCCCTGATACCGCTTTGAGACTATCTCAGGTTTTTGGCATGTCAGCGGATTTTTGGTTGGGATTACAACAGGATTGGGACCTTTGGCATGCAATTAATCGTCCAGAAACACAAGAAATTTTCAAATTAGAACCTATAAATTCCCATGAAAAGCCAATAACATAACACATTAACAATCGGTTCAAGCCAATCTCCAACCAATTGGACCTATGTTGTTACATAGTGCTCTGCAAAGTTTATTCAGGTTGAATTTTGAGTATTGATACTCCGCCAATATTGGCGGCTCATACCGTTGAGGTTGTAGAAAAACTCAAAACTAGTAGATTTTTGAGGCTTGAACCTAATGATTTCAGGTAGTTAAAAGACAAAAATTAGAAAATCGAACTTTTCCTACAGAGCCATCAGAGAAATTGCCTTATTTTAAAAATTTCATTTTTGTAAGATTGCTCGCCACTTTTTACATTTTTGTAATTTTCAAGACTACGCCGCCATAAAAAATTCTAAAAAAATCAAGCTATTAACAATAAAGCAACCTTGGCAACCTTTTTGCTTTATAATACCGGTTTGAAAAATCAGTTTTATGGAGGGAGAAATGGCACAAATATCAGCGGGAGACACTGCATTCATTCTTGTTTCAGCAGCACTTGTTCTTCTAATGACGCCTGCCCTTGGGCTTTTTTATGGAGGAATGGTGCGCAACAAAAATGTCCTTGGCACCATTATGCACAGTTTGATAATGATCGCCATTATAAGTTTTGAATGGGTATACATTGGATATTCCATGTCCTTTGGCCCTGATGTTGGCGGCTTTATCGGGGACCTTTCATGGTTTGGGCTAAGTGGAGTTGGTACTTCTCCAAGCGACACCTACGCCACAACCATTCCCCACATGTTATTCATGATCTACCAGTGCATGTTTGCAGTTATCACACCGGCCCTTATTACTGGAGCCTTTGCAGAAAGGATGAAGTTTGGGCCATTTGTAGTATTCAGCCTACTTTGGGCCATAGTTGTGTACAACCCAGTATGTCACTGGATCTGGGGTTCTGGCGGATGGCTTGGAGCCAAGGGAGTTCTTGATTTTGCAGGCGGCTTGGTAGTCCATCTTACATCTGGAGCTGCAGCACTGGCAGCTGCCCTGGTCATAGGACCAAGGCAGGGTTTTAAAAAGAGAAGTTTTATGCCTCACAACCTGCCAATGACACTTCTTGGCACAGGTCTTCTCTGGTTTGGTTGGTTTGGCTTCAACGGAGGAAGTGCCCTTGCAGCAGACGGAGTTGCAGTTACTGCCTTTGTAGCAACTCATCTTGCAGGCATGGCAGCAATGGCCTCTTGGTGCATTATGGAAAAGATCCGTCAGGGTAATGCAACCACATTGGGTGCAGCATCTGGCGCCATTGCAGGGCTTGCAACAGTAACACCGGCAGCCGGCTTTATAAGTGCAAACTCTGCAATAATCATCGGTCTTGTTGCAGGAGTCATCTGTTACCTTGCTGTATCCATGAAGGAAAAACTCGGATATGACGACAGCCTCGACGTAGTTGGCATACATGGTCTGGGAGGCTTTGCAGGTACGATAATGCTTGGAATATTCGCATCAAAGGCCGTCAATCCAGGAGGTGCAGATGGTCTTCTTGCAGGAAACTTTGGCTTTTTTGCCACCCAGATTTTCGGTGTAGTTGTGGTTCTTGTATATGCATTTGTTTTAAGCTATGTGCTTCTAAAGATAGTAGATTCCATATTTGGCCTTAGACTGTCGCCAGAAGATGAGGTACAGGGACTTGATCTGTCACAACATAGCGAAACTGCTTACAATCTGTAATTAAGAGAGGTAACAAAGATGAACACAGGCGACACTTCATTTATGCTAGTGGCTACGGCCCTTGTAATGTTTATGACCCCGGGCCTGGCCCTATTCTATGGGGGACTTGTTAGGAATAAAAATGTTCTAAGCACCATCATGCACAGCATGTGCTGCCTAGGTCTTATTTCCCTCATATGGCTGGTCTATGGATACTCCTTGGCCTTTGGTCCAGACATTGGTGGATTTATAGGAAATCTTGACTGGATGGGCCTTAAGGGGGTAGGGCTAGACCCTGGTCCATATTCTGACACAATCCCAGATCTTCTCTTTTGCGCATTCCAGCTTATGTTTGCAATCATCACACCTGCACTTATCTCTGGAGCGTATGCGGAACGGATGAAGTTCACTGCATTTTTGCTCTTTACAGTCCTTTGGAGTACCTTTGTCTATATGCCTGTGTGCCATTGGGTATGGGGACAAGGCGGCTGGCTTGGCAAACTTGGAGCTCTCGATTTTGCAGGCGGCACAGTCATACATATAAACTCTGCATGCGCTGCCCTTGTTGCCGCCTTGATGCTTGGTAAAAGAAAGGGCTGGGGACAGGAGGCATTTCACCCCCATAACTTACCCATGACCGTACTTGGAGCAGGAATACTTTGGTTTGGCTGGTTCGGTTTTAATGCAGGAAGCGCACTTTCTGCAGGAAAGATTGCCACACTTGCCTTTTTTACCACCCAAATTGCAACAGGCTGTGCACTTATGTCCTGGGTGGTTGCTGAATGGATAATTCAGGGCAAGCCAACCACCTTGGGTGCAGCCTCTGGTGCAGTTGCCGGCCTTGTGGCCATTACACCTGCTGCAGGATTTGTTGGACCGGCTTCAGCAGCCATAATCGGGCTTGTAGCAGGAGCATTATGCTACAGTGCAATCTTGCTAAAAGGGAAACTTGGTTACGACGATGCCCTTGACGTTGTGGCAGTACATGGAGTTGGAGGGCTTTGGGGCGCCCTTGCAACAGGTCTTTTTGCCTCTCTTGCATGGAACCCAGACGGAGCAAATGGACTAT
>JAMOUE010000394.1 GCA_027068235.1 Deltaproteobacteria bacterium
TAATTTTGCCAATTAATTTGAAGATAATGGTAACTACTGTGCTAGGCGAGTCAAGCTAAATTCAGGCCTTGACAGCTTTTCCCTAATAAATGAATGTCATTTTCTCCAATAGATGATAAAATAAAGATATTGATGCTCAACTCAAAGTTAGTTTCAGAACTACTTTTACTGCTGGATTGTCAAATAGTTAAACCCGGATGATTTTTGCCTATGCGCACTTCAGACAAAGTCAGTTTTCTGCCAGCAACACCTGAGGAATGCCATCAACGAGGGTGGGATTACGTTGATATAGTGTTGGTGACTGGAGACGCCTATATTGATCATCCCTCCTTTGGCATAGCCTTGATAGGCCGCTGGCTTGAAGCAAACGGCTATAGGGTGGCAATACTTTCCCAGCCCCGCCACAATAACGCACAAGACTTCAAGAAATTTGGCAAACCGCGCCTATTCTTTGGCATATCCGCAGGAAACCTTGATTCAATAGTAGCTAATTATACTGGAAATGCCAGAATAAGGAAAAAAGATGCCTATTCCCCACAAGGCAATCCCTATTTTGATGGTCCAAAGACCAAGTCTAATCGGCGTAGGCCCGATAGGGCTGTGATTAAATATGGGAACTTGGCAAAACAGGCATATCCGGGCGTGCCAGTGGTGCTTGGTGGTATAGAAGCTTCTCTTAGAAGATTCATACATTATGACTTTCAGCAGGAGAGACTCAGGAATTCCGTGTTGGTCGATTCAAAGGCTGACATCTTAGTTTACGGAATGGGTGAGCGGGCTATCCTTGACATAGCAAAAAGAATTGAATCTGGAGAAGCCCTTGATTCTATACCCGGCACCTGTGTCAGATTGTCTCAAAAGCAAATGGAACAATATAAATTTAAAGCTGAGCCAATAAAGCTCCCGGGCTGGCAAGATATAGAGAAACAAAAAGCGCTCTTTCTTGATGCTGAGTTGGCTATTGATAAGGCTTCACGTTCTGGCACAACCTCCAATCTGCTGCAGCAGCAAAAGGGAAACATGCATATCCTACAAAACAGGCCTGCTGAGCCCTTGAGCCAAGCAGAGCTAGATGCGCTCTATGAGCTTCCTTTTACTAGGGGAACCCATCCTATTTTTAAAAATGTACCTGCTTTAGATACTATAAGAAATTCCATAACTATAGTGCGCGGATGCTCAGGCAACTGTTCCTTCTGTGCTATAGCTAGACATCAAGGGCCTCAAATCATTTCCAGAAGCAAAAAATCTATTTTAAGGGAAATAGAATCAGTCTCTTCCAAAAAAGGTTTTAGAGGCACCATCACTGATCTTGGCGGGCCAACTGCAAATTTGTATGGAGCATCATGCGAGCTTGGTTACAAGTGTAAGAAAAAAGATTGCCTTTATCCAGAAGTGTGCAAACGTTTTAATGCCAATGAAAAGGAATTTTTAAACCTGCTGAGAAAAGCAAAAAAGATTCCAAGGGTAAAACA
>JAMOUE010000395.1 GCA_027068235.1 Deltaproteobacteria bacterium
CCTTGGCCAAGGTCTCTAGGGTTAAAAGGACAGCAGCGGCATTGTTGTTGACCACAAGCGCCGATTCCGCCCCTGTAAGCTCACACAAGATAGATTCAACATGTGAATATCGTGAGCCTCTTCGCCCAGCTTCAAGGTCGTATTCAAGGTTTGAATAGTTCACTGCAACCTCGAATATCTGTTTGAAGACCTCTTGGGGCAGCAGGGAGCGGCCCAAGTTAGTATGCACAACCACACCCGTTGCGTTTATAAGGGGCCTAAGAGAGGGGCGTAACCTTTTGTCTAACTCTTTACTTACCAGGGTGAGAACCTTTTTCAGCTCCAGCTCCTCTTCACTAACCAGCCTCTCACTGGCGATGGCCTGCCTGAGACCATCTAGTACCCACCTTATGACATTTATCTTCAGGGTGTGGGGGATGTCCTTTGGTAGCTTTTCAAGTATCTTGTCTGTTTTTGGTATCTTTTTAAAAAGTAAACTTTTTTCTTGGGGTTTTATCATGGCAAAAATCCAACTCCTATGGCCTGGCAAAACAAAAGAATCTTGGCTTAGACAAGGCATAGAATTTTTTTTAAAAAGGCTGAAGAATTACTACCAGGTTAATGTTGTTGAAACAAGACCTGCTAAATACTCTATACAGCAGAAAAGACAGGCCTTGGAATACGAGTCAAAGTATCTGGTAAAGGCCATTGAAAAGAGTAAGGGATACAATGTTATTTTAGACAATAATAAAGGGAAAAAGATGAGTTCTGAAGGATTTGCTCACTTTATAAAAATAAAACAAGATCATGGTATAAGCACCTTTGTCTTTGTAATAGGTGGTTCTTATGGGCTGTCAGACCAGGTACTTGGACGGGCAGATATGCTGCTTAGTCTTTCAGATATGACTTTCACCCACGAGATGGCCCGCGTCATACTTATGGAGCAGCTATACAGGGCTGCTGCCATAAATGCAGGCAGCCCATATCACCATTAAGGGGAAGTTGGAAGTTTTATATCATCATCAATATCAAAAGCTACAGAATCACTCTACAGATTCAACAGAAGAAACCTCTGGAACTTCACTTTTTAAATAGCGCTCAATTCCTGCCTTTAAGGTCATCTGGCTCATTGGACAGCCCTTGCAGGCCCCTGTCAAACGAACATTTACTATCCCAGTCTCTTCATCTACGTCCACAAGCTCTACGTCTCCGCCATCGGCCTGTAGCATGGGCCTGACCTTTTCTAAGGCATCTTTAACCTTTTCTTTCATGTTTGTCTGATTCCTCCTTCTTTATGGTTCAAAAGTGCTTGTAATAACATCTGATTAAGGCGCATTAAAACACTTGCAAAACTCTTGAGCCTTGGCCTTAATGTCTGGCGCTGTCCAAAGGTCTGTTATGACAGCAGCCATATCCGCCCCGTAAACAATAAGCTTTTTGACATTTGAAGCAGTTATACCACCTATAACACATATTGGAATATCAAG
>JAMOUE010000396.1 GCA_027068235.1 Deltaproteobacteria bacterium
CTCTATTACAACATCTTTTGGTAAAAAGAGGGGGGCCGGTGCGCCCCCTTTTTCATGAAGCCATAAAACATTAAATTAATAACCAGAACTTAATAACTAGTTTTAACAACAGCTTTGAAAAAGGCCACTACCCTAATAACTACACATCTAAATGCAGACTTTGATGCGTTGGCCTCAACAGTTGCAGCAGCTAAACTCTATGGCCCTGATGCAGTTGTCATCCTGCCTGGCTCCCTAGAAAAGACGGTAAGGGAATACCTGAAATACCTACAAAGAAAAAAATCCACCCTGCTTAATCTTTTTGCCTCATTTAAAGATATAGACCCTTCTGTGGTGCAACAAATAGTTGTTGTAGATACAAACCAGAGAAGCCGTCTTGGCGAAGTATCAGTTTTATTAGAAAAACCGGATATAAAGGTAATCGTCTTTGACCACCACAAGAAGGATGAGTGCGATATAGATTATCACAGATACGTATCTGGCCACTATGGTGCCAACACCACTATGCTCATAAAACGCCTAAGAAAAAAGGGGGTAAAGGTAGAGCAGGATCATTTGGATCTATTTCTCCTTGGCATATACGAAGATACAGGCTCTCTTAGGTATTCTTCCACCACACCAGAGGATCTTCGACAGGCCGCATGGCTTTTGGAAAAGGGAGGGAACCTGAAGAGGGTATCAGAGTTTCTAGGAAGCAGATTTACTCCTGAGCATATTTCTGCCCTCTACGATCTGCTGGAATCGGCACAGACCATAAATTTTGGGCACATTCCGGTTACCATAGCAAAATCGTCATCACCTATGTATATAGATGACTTTGCCGTACTTGTTCACGAACTCATGGATATGGCAAGGGTTCCTGTGCTCTTCACATTGGCCCTTATGGACGACCATGTTGTTGTTGTGGGAAGAAGCAGGGACAAAAGGGTGGATGTGGGACAGATCTTGGCAGAATTAGAAGGTGGAGGCCATGCCTTTGCAGGTTCTGCATCGTTAAAGGGGCTTACACTTTCAGAGGCTGAAAACAGGCTCGTTGCTGCCCTTTCCAAACATCTAGGTAAAGGGCCAAAGGTGGTTGATATCATGTCAAGTCCGGTGGTCTCTGTGGAGCCAAGTGCCCCTATCTACGAAGTCCACGACCTAATTGCCAAATACGGTTTTTCCATTATTCCAGTTACGACTAAAGGCAGGATAAAGGGCTATGTTACCAGGAGCCTTGTGGAAAAGGCCATCTTTCATGGCCTTGGCGCCCAACCTGTATCTGAGTATATGTCCACAGAGTTTCAGCCCCTGTCACCTGATGACGAGTTGGCCAAGGTACAGCAGGCAATAGTTGAAGGCCATCAAAGATTTATTCCCGTACTCCAAGACGACAAGCTCGTCGGCATAATAACAAGGACCGACCTGCTAGAGGTCCTTAGCTCAGATCCTTCAAAGCGCCCCGAATCCCTCATTCCTCCAACAGCCAACAGACGAAACATAAAAAGGCTTATGGAGATGCAGCTACCAAAAGACATTCTTGAACTCCTCAAAAAGGCTGGTGAGACTGCAGACGAGCTTAAAATGAATGTTTATGTTGTAGGTGGTTTTGTCAGAGATCTACTCCTTAGAAGGCCTAATCTGGACATAGACCTTGTTGTGGAAGGCGATGGAATCCGCTTTGCCAAGAGATTTGCCAAAAGGTTCTCGGCAAGGGTTCGGTCTCATCAGAAATTTGGAACAGCAGTGGTGATATTCCCAGATGGGTCCAAGATAGACGTTGCAACAGCACGATGGGAATATTACGAATACCCTGCTGCAATGCCAACAGTTGCCCTGTCTTCAATAAAACTCGATCTTTTTAGAAGAGACTTCACCATTAATACCCTTGCCGTAAAGCTGAATGCAAAGAATTTCGGCCTTCTTATCGACTTTTTTGGAGGCCAGCGAGATTTAAAGGATGGAATAATAAGGGTACTGCACAGCCTGAGCTTTATTGATGACCCAACAAGAATACTTAGAGCTGTAAGGTTTGAACAAAGATTTGGGTTCAAAATTGGGAAACATACTCTAAGACTCATAAAAAACAGCCTCAAACTTGGAATCATTGACAGGCTTTCACCAAAACGGCTTTTTACCGAATTAAAGCTGATACTTGAAGAATCTGACCCAAGGCCTTCTTTGTTACGATTGGCTGGTCTTGGCATATTGCAAGGCATACACCCAAAACTCACCATCGGAGAACGTGAGAAAAGATTATTGGATTCTGTCTACGATGTCCTGGCATGGTATGAACTCCTTTATCTGGAAAAAGAGGCAAAAAAGTGGCAGGTGTACCTTATGGCACTTGTCTCAGGACTCAGTTACCAAGACAGGCGCAAGGTCATCAAAAGGCTTGGAATAACAGGCCGTGTGGCCAAAGAAATAGTAAACGGGCCAGAAGGTGCAGATAAACTCATAAAGGAAATGGAAAAGGCATCTGACTTGCCAGCCAGCCGTATAGTTGAGTTACTAGAAGACAGAGAAATAGAGTTTTTACTCTACTCCATGGCCCTTTCTACCGGAAAGGCAAGGCAGGCGATATCACGCTACATCACAGAACTTACAAAGATCAAGCCGGAAATCTCTGGTAAGGACCTCAAGTCTCTTGGCTTTACTCCAGGCCCTCTTTATCGTAAGATCCTTGACACAGTAAAAAAGGAACGGCTAGACGGCCGTCTCCAATCCAAAAAGGATGAAATGGAATTTGTTAAAAGAAGGTTTGGAAAGGCACTTAAATGACAGACATCCCCTCAATGATTCAAAAGATATTGATTTTGACCCCTCCCATACTCTTTGCAGTAACCATCCATGAAGTAGCCCACGGATGGACTGCCTGGCGGCTTGGAGATCCTACGGCAAAGACAATGGGTAGGCTCACTCTAAACCCCATAAAACACCTAGACCCCATAGGCACTTTGGTATTTTTCCTCACTCAGATGATAGGATGGGCAAAACCTGTGCCTGTAAATCCCCTTAACTTCAAAAATCCCAAACGGGACATGATATGGGTTGCCTTGGCAGGCCCAGTATCAAATATCATGCTTGCTGTCATAAGCGCCTTGATACTGCGCACCATAATGGGGCCACTGGCTGGGGTATCTGAATCATTTGGCTATTTTATCCGGCCACTTCTATACATGGCCTTTGTTAGCATCCAGATAAACATCGGCCTTGCCATTTTCAACCTGATTCCAGTGCCCCCACTGGATGGCAGCAAGGTCTTGGCAGGGCTTCTGCCAACAAACCTGATGCACTATTATGTAGCACTTGAACGTTACGGCTTTATAATTCTGCTTGTGCTCATCTTTACAGGGATGACAGACCGAATTATAGTCCCGCTCATCAACTACGCCAACAGGCTTCTAATAGGCCCAATCATATAAAATTTTCAGGGAAGGAATTCTGTCATGAAAAAACGCTGTCTTAGCGGAATGCGTCCGTCTGGGAAGCTGCACCTTGGCCATCTGCACGGGGTGCTCGAAAACTGGAAACGGCTTCAGGAAGAGTACGAATGTTTTTTCTTTGTTGCAGATTGGCACGCTTTGACAACCAATTACAAAAACGCCTGGGAGATCCCAGAAAATATCTCTGATATGGTCCTTGACTGGCTCGCTGTGGGGATAGACCCTGAAAAGGCCACTCTATTCATCCAATCGGACATAAAGGAGCACGCAGAGCTTCATCTCCTTCTTTCCATGATCACGCCACTTGGCTGGCTTGAACGAAACCCAACATACAAGGAGCAGAAACAGCAACTAAAAGACAAGGACATATCAACATACGGCTTTCTTGGCTATCCGGTGCTTCAGGCAGCAGACATAATCATGTACAAGGCCAACAAGGTACCTGTAGGCATAGACCAGCTTCCCCACGTTGAACTTACCCGCGAGATCACAAGACGATTCAACTTCCTTTACAGAGAAATCTTCCCTGTTCCAGACGCCTTGCTAGCAGAAACCCCTAAACTCCCTGGTCTTGACGGCAGGAAGATGAGCAAAAGCTACGGCAATTCCATATTCATTTCAGACACTCCAGAGGATGTGACAAAAAAAATCATGACCATGGTCACAGACGTGGAAAGGCCAAGGAAATCAGATCCTGGCGATCCAGAGAAACGTTGTGTGGCATTCAACCTTCACAAGCTCTATCTGCCAGAAGAGCGGTTAAAGGAGATAGTAGCAGAGTGTAAGGCTGCAAAACTTGGATGTGTTGCATGCAAAAAGGAGCTTGCAAAGGCCGTTGTGGAATTCTTGGAGCCAGTATGGGCAAAGAGGGAGGAGTTTTCACGGTCCCCAGAAATCATCCAAGATATCTTGAAGGCAGGAGGCGAGAAGGCTAGAAAAGAGGCACAAAACACAATGGCCCAGGTGAGGGAGGCCTTGTGGAGCCCCAATGCACAGTCAGATTAGATATATTTGAAGGCCCTCTAGACCTTCTTCTTCATCTAATAAACAAAAACCGGCTTGACATAACCGATATTCCCATATCCCTTGTGACAAACCAATATCTTCAGTATCTAGAGCTGCTTCAGGCCCTGGACATTGAGGTTGCTGCGGAGTATCTCCTTATGGCAGCAACCCTCATTCACATAAAAAGCAGGATGCTTCTTCCCAAAAGACAAGAGGTGGATGCAGATGAAGAAGACCCAAGGCTTCAGATAACCATAGCCCTTCAGGAGCTCAAAAAGGCAAAGGAGCTTGCAGACAAACTGGATTCAAGGCCGGTTCTTGGAAGAGATGTCTTTGTCAACAGCCCGCAACCAGCAGAACTTGAGGATGACGAGCAGGAACCTGAAGGCCTGGTGCCAATAAGCGTCTTTGAGCTTGTTGAGGCATTTAAAAAGGTACTGAAACAAGGAGGGCTTCCAAAGACGATAGAGATAGAAAAGGCCAGGATCAGACTTTCTGAGAGGATAAAAGAGATAGAAAAAAAGGTATATAAAGAGAAAAGACTTAGCTTTTTCGGACTATTTTCTGGGAAGATGGAAAGATTCTTAATAATAGTAACCTTTCTTGCAATACTCGAGCTGTCAAAAAGAGGAGTAATCAGGCTTTTCCAAAAAGAAGGCCATGACGACATAATAATAGTTAAACGCAAGAGCTGTATCACCAGTTCTTGATACGGCAGATTATAAATAAGATGAAGCGTAAGATGGAGATCAGACCATTTCATAGATGGTTTGGCTCTTATGCCAGATCGTACCTATCAGGTGCCCCCTTAAAGGACAAAAGGGCCATTGGACTCAAGCTCGTCCACAGCCAAAAGGTGAGGGGAATTGCAAAACGACTTGCCCTACACCTGGACATTGAAGGAAAGGAGCTTTTTCTTGCAGAGCTTTGTGGCCTTTTTCATGATATTGGAAGGCTGCCGCAGTTTAAAAGGTACAAGACCTTTTTGGATGCCAAATCTGAAGATCACGCTTCCCTAAGCGTAGAGGTGCTAAAGAATGAAAATGTCCTTTCACAACTGGAAGAACAAGACAAAAATATGGTCATTGACGCCATATCTGTACACAACAAATTCTCCATTCCAGCAGAGTTTAAGGGCTTCAAACTCACTTTGGCAAAGATCCTTAGAGATGCAGATAAGATAGACATCTGGCGGGTCTTTGATGAATTTTATAAAAAGGGCAAGGGAACAAGTGACATAAACCTTGGCCTTCCCTATGGGCAAACCATATCGGAGAAAATCATCAACGACTTTTGTTCAGGTTATGTTATCAGATGGGAAGATGTAAAAAATCAGCTCGACTTTATGGTTATGCGGCTTAGCTGGTTATTTGACATAAACTTTGAACAGTCTCTTGGCATCATTGCTGAAC
>JAMOUE010000397.1 GCA_027068235.1 Deltaproteobacteria bacterium
TGATACCACCTATGTTGGTGAACTTTGGAAGTTTACAGGCTGGGCATGGGGTGCAGAGGAGTATTCACCTCCCACAAGCGAGACAGTAGGAAGCGTTACCTTGGTCTTTAACAAGGGTAGCGATGATGTGGTCGATTTCAGTGCAACTGTTGGCGATAAGATAATCACATATAATTTCAGTCCCTTTATGAAGGATTTTGCCCCTGGTGACAAGGATTCAAGAAATATTACCGGGTGGTGGTACGATCCAAATTACAATGGAATGGGATTCTATCTCGATGCCCGTGGCGGAAAGATGGCTATGGTCTGGTATAACTATCGTAATGATCACAGCCCGCGCTGGCTGACTTCTACTGCACAATTTGCCGATGGAGCCGTGCATTACTCTGGCTCTTTGGACGGATGGAAAAACGGCCAGTGTGTAGGGTGTCCTTTCACTTCACCTCCTACAGTTGTACCTGGTGAAGGTGGCGACATTAATATTGTTTTCTCAGATGCCAACCATGCAATTGCAGTGGTGGATTCGACGACCCTCAATTTAGAGAGATTCCAGATTCCATAAAGGACGACTTTTCTAAAAAATCAGAGATTTTTTCTAAAGGTAACATGGCTAAAGGCAGGGTAACGCCCTGCCTTTTATTATTGCCGATTTAATAACTCTTTTATAAGAGTAATTGTTTTTTGTTTGTCTGATGCCCAGCTTGGGGCTATTAGTTCACCAGGGGCAGGATCACCCGTTAGTCTCTGTATCACTGTATCTGGCCCAAGCAGTGTTATGGATTCTGCCACTAGCTCTGCATAGTCTTGTTGCGTTATTGGGGTGTATAATCCGTTTTGATAAAGTTCGTGTAATTTCGTCCCCTTTACCACATAGAGTTCATGAAATTTTACTCCATCGACGTCTAAATCTCGAAGCAAGGCTGCGCTATTGAGCATATCTTTTTTACTCTCACCAGGTAGACCAAAAATGATATGGGCGCATATGTAGAAAGGGTATCTTTTAGTAAGTTCAACGGCATCTATGAAATCTTGTACCGAATGTCCCCTGTTTATTCTTTTGAGGGTCTTGTCAGAGCTGCTT
Organism: Deltaproteobacteria bacterium; assembly: GCA_027068235.1. Lineage (GTDB taxonomy): Bacteria > Desulfobacterota > Dissulfuribacteria > Dissulfuribacterales > QOAL01 > JAADCZ01. Next base: position 1,082 of record JAMOUE010000397.1, read on the forward strand.
TGAAGGCCATATTCCAACCATACCATCTTGTCTGGGAAACATTCATGTATGAGATCCAGAACCTTTGCATCAACACAGTCTGGTCGTGTTCCTATGGCTACTACCACAATATCCTCAAAATCGCTGACCTGACAATATATTGCCCTTAGTTCATCTAATGATCCAAAGGTATTTGTAAATGCCTGAAAGTAAGCAGCAAATTTGTTGGCCTTGTATCTGCGTCTTGCCCATTCTATTCCCTGTTCTATCTGTTGTTTAATTGGAATTCCTTTGAAGGATGCCCCAGTGCCTGAGCCCTTATAATTACAATAGATACAGCCACCCTTGCCATTTACACGATTGGGACAGCCAAGTCCTGCATCCAGGGGAATCTTTTGGACT
>JAMOUE010000398.1 GCA_027068235.1 Deltaproteobacteria bacterium
AATAATGCTTTGCCAACCAAAGCGTCCAAAGGGTTTCAAAATGGTCATTAGTTAGATCTAAAATTACATCAAGTAAGACCTCGAGAGCGCCGGATAAATGTCGAGGTTTCCTACTCCATTTGAATTCATACCATAAATAGACATCAGAAATAGTGTCAATATACTGTGGAAAGGCGACCAATAACCTTGATAGCTGCGCATCCAAGGATTGGTAGAATGAGGCTGACCCATTCATAAGAAACGGCATACCGAATTCCGGCGGTTTTATCCTGTAGTTAAAGTGCAGTCTCCGCAACCCATAAGGCACGACGCTTTTCGTTGGGTGTTCCTCTTGCAGCCTTCGTATTAGCGATAAATAAGATTCAAGCTGCCATCCATCTATCTCAAAATAGATAAAAGAACACTGATCATCCTCAAACCTCTCACATCCTCGGTTCAAGTTCTGCAGGAAGGAAACTACTTCTGCATTTCTGATGCGTTCGCGTTTTTCTTTGAAACCATAGCCGTAATTCGATATAGGATCCATCCACGCATCTCTTGCCGGCTCTTTTGCGTCTAGCTGATGCACTTTTTCTTCGTTGGCTAAGAGATTATATTTTCGGAGTATCTCTCTAAACAAATTTAGCAGTAGCCTTTGGTCATGCATACTCCGAGTTAACAAATAAAAGTCATCGACATGGCGAACAAGGAAAAAATCTTTTGTGTGATTTCTAATAGTCGATGTCAGTTCCATAAGCAAGCTTTTGCCAACGATTTCGCCAATTAGTAGAGAATGATCAGGGCCTACTGGGATTCCATAGCTCTCCTGCTCTTGTCCTGTTCGTATCCAGCGATCTAGCCATTCTGCGATAACATAAAGTTTTTCTTTTATCGAAAGTCCACTCAGTCTTTCAGGATCGCAAATTTCTTTTTTGTTTAATATGTTTTGGAGCTGTTTTTTCCGCGATGAATCTTCCAATAAAGCTTTCGTCTCCTCTTTTCCCACAAATGACCAAGCAATGGCATGGGTATACAGGCTAGGGTAATATGCTTGGATATCTAGCTTTAGTACAAACGGATAGCATATGTTTAACTCGTCAAGCAATTTTCTAAGCTTTGAGTGTGTAAAAGATGGAGATATGTATCTTATTTTTTCAGGATCCTCCATAGGCATAGAAGTTTCGATAAATGTGTCACTCGTACGGGAAAGGAAGGAAGCAATTTGTTCCCACCACGTTTCAAGCAATATTGCCATACCTATGACGCTTAGCGGGTGAACTATCTGTCCTGTCCTTCGTTTTAGCGTAATACCAAGTTTCGGAAAGGTGAAGTGTATGGCTTTAAAAGGTTTACGTTTTAGGCGATCGCAATTTTCTTTATAAAAGAGGAAAATTTTTTCTAGTCCATTGGGCCGAAAATCTGGTGGCAATCCTCCTGGAAAATATCCCCGTTGTAAATATTCATGTGAGTTCCAATGTTT
>JAMOUE010000399.1 GCA_027068235.1 Deltaproteobacteria bacterium
TTTCTTCTTAAAAACTTCTCCCAAGGAGGGCCAATAATCTGCATCTCAGGATGCTCTTTCTGCACCTCTCTGGCTATTTGCATCTCTTTTGTACAGCCCGTACTGTAGGTGGCATCCTTTCCTACCCATTCTGGCGGAACCTTTTCTCCCATAAGCTCAAAGGCCTTTTCTATATCTTCATAGGTCTGGAAACGCCATATATCTATGAGTCCGCTTCTTTGAACTATCTCCCACATATACATAAGATCATCGGCATCCATTCCAGGCTCGAAATGTTCAGCCGGATTGATGATCACTACGTCTTCATGTTTTTGGCGCAGGTAGTTCACAAATACTTTAAGGATCTTCTTTGCCATTTCAAGCTGGCCAGGTATGCTACCAACAATTGCACTGTAAAACATGATGGTCTTGCCCTTTCTCTTTTCCATCTTTAAGTGATAGATTAGGGCCTCTGCCTTGGCGCGAAGATCTGCCTCTGAAAAACGTACAGCTTTTGGGTGTTTTGGCTTAAATTGTATGTCCAGATGGTCATTTACATCCGAATTTCTGAGAATCATGTTCCTGGTATAACTGAAACTCGAACGGGCAATACACCATGCATCGTTTGAGGATCTGATGAGTACCTCGTCTGCCTCCTTAAAGGCCCTGGCAAAGGTGACAGATGTAAGGAGGGGATTAAACCGCTCTTGAGTGCCATCATCTATGACAAATATGGTCTTGTCGCTTTTGAGCTCGTCTATAAGGTCGTTTTTGGAGATGTTACGCTCTGTAATTATCTCAGCCATCTTGAAGGCATCTGTAAGATAAGGGTCTTCCATCACATCTGCCATTGTTATCTCATCAAAATAAAAGGCGTGCTTAACTGAAATAATCACCTTAACGCCAAATTTTACGAGGATCTTTATTATCTCAAGATCCAACAATATGGAGCCTGCCATGGGGCTTTTCCACAGTATGTAATGCCATTCCTGATCTTTGTGCCATGTTCGAAGTGTCTCCTCCAGGTGATCCCACCCAGACCCTTTCACCTCTGTTGACATGAAGTGCATTAGCCTTTCCTTGGTAAGATCTTCGGTCTCCAAGACTTTATCCAAGTTGAATGCAAGGCTGAAAAGTCTCTTTAGTTTGAGAAAACTTATCCTAAGACCTATCTCATCAAGGGGCGAATCGGTATCAAGAGAAAGCCCCTCCCTATCATTAATGGCATTGAGATAAGCCTGAGATGACAAAAGGTTGCTCACCTTTTTATTCATCTCCTCCTTTTTTCTGGCAAGAGGCCTATCGATCTCACTTACCCTTATGAAGATATGAAGCAGGCGCTTTTCTATGCGTGAAGGCAGCATTACAAGCGAGGCCGTATCGTGTCTGAACTTTATGTGAAGTAAATTAAGCAGGAACTCCCTCTTGAATCTGTCTTCAATAATGGAAGTGACAAGGGGTTTTACCTTTTCCCACACCTTCATATAGTTCATTATGAGCCAGTCGCTGTCTGTCTTGTTGATTATGGAATTAAAGGTGCGGTCAGAACAGGGATAATAAAGTTGCCCGGGCTCAGTATAGACCATAAACCTTAGCTGCTCAGGAGAGGCAACCTCGTAGGGATTTGCCTCATAGGCCAAATGATTTTCAGTATAAAAGTTGGTCAGCCAGGCCTCTTTTGCAGGATCTTTTTTTACAGGTTCCTTGGTTAGCTCACTCATTCAAAAAAACTTTAAAACATCTTCTTTTTTATAAAGATATACACCACAATGGCTGACATAAGGAAGGATAATCCCATGGTAATAAAAAAGGCATGGGGATTGTGCTGAAAAGGCAGATCAATGTTCATACCATATATGCTTGCCACTAGATTTGGCAGCATTAGCACTATGGTTACTGCCGTGAGGAACTTCATAACTATATTGAGATTATTGGATATGACAGAGGCATAGGCATCCATCATACCCGCAAGGATGTCGCTGTATATCTTTGCCATTTCAATAGCCTGCTGGTTTTCAATCTGGGCGTCTTCCAGGATATCCTCATCATCTTCTGTTATGGCCAAATAGCGACCACTTCCAAGGCGGGCCATAACCATATCGTTGGCCTTCAAACTGGTATTGAAATAGACAAGGCTCTTTTCCAGGTTTAACAGCTTTATAAGCTCTTTGTTCCTCATGGAGCGGTGTAATTCCTCTTCGTATTCGTCCATGAGCCTGTCTATCAAGCGCAAATAACGCAAATATTCCCCTGCAACCCGAAGGAATATGTTGAATATAAAACGAATAGGACTGGAAAGCGCCCTTTGCTTGGCGGCAGTCTCTATCACCTTGTCGAGAACCGTAGATTTTACAGGGCACACGGTAATTACCATGTCTTCCAAGAGGATTATGCCCAGAGGAACCGTCTCATAACGAACCACATCGCCAGCATGTTGCGGATGTGGAATCTTAACGATTATCAAGAGCTGCCCTTCATCACTTTCCACCCTGGAAGTCTCCTCAGGGTCCAATGTATACCCCAAAAATTCCGGCAGGACTTGAGTCTCTTCCAATATCCTATTAATCTCATCCTCTGTAGGGTCTGAAAGATTTATCCAGCACCCTTTTTCTATATTATCTAAAGACTCTATGGCTGTCTTTTTCTGTTTATATATTTGAAGCAAGGTATCACCTGCGAAAAATTTTTTTACATTTATAAGACAGGCCATAACTTTAGGCAAGCAAAAGAGATTTATTCCCTTGAGAGGTAGGCATTGACTCTAAATGAAATACTCAATTCTTGTTTTCTGTTCAGGGGCCTGCCAAATTCTTACATAGAGCAGCTCAAGGCCATTGGCAAGCTTCGCTCTTACAACAAGAAAGAGACTATTTTCTTTGAAGGAGAACCTGCTGAAGGATTCTATATAGTAGTCTCTGGAAAGGTCAAGATATTCAAGCTCTCTTCAGAGGGAAGAGAACAGATACTTCACATATTTGGCCAGGGTGAACCCTTTGGTGAGGCAGCAGTCTTTGCTGGCGTGCTATTTCCGGCAAATGCTGCTGCAATGGAAAAGACAGAGGCCTTTTATATTCCCAGAAGCGGCTTTGAAAGACTTTTAAAGAACAATCCTTCTCTTTGCCTAAATCTGTTGGCCATCTTGTCTAAAAGGCTTATGATATTTGTAAGGATGATTGGAGACTTGTCTCTCAAGGAGGTACCTGCACGACTTGCTACTTATCTGCTCATATCCAGCGCCAAACTTGGAGGTACTGATACGATAACGCTCGACCTGACAAAGACTCAGCTTGCAAGCCTCCTTGGTACCATTCCAGAGACATTGTCACGGATACTTTCAAGAATGCAAAAGGCAAAAATAATAGATGTTCAAGGTTCTGATATAACGATAAAAGACAAAAAAGAACTTGAAAGAATCTCTGGACTCAGCCAAGATGAAATAGGTTTGACTATATCATGAAACAAAAAACTACTTATACCTTCATATCTGCGTTAATTATCTTTACTTTTGCCCTAATATTACTGGCACCTTCAGTTTCAAAGTGTCAGCCTTCCAAGGCGCGCACATCCAAGCGCCCAAGAAAAGTCTCTATAAAAGTTGCGTGTCCCATCTTCTTGAAAACGTGCGCCCGCATACTTGCCAAAGAGTTCAAAAAGATAAAGCCCTTCACCACGGTCATACTCGTTGACTCAATAGAAAGTAAGCTAATCGACGAGCAGGCGTCAGAACCTGAAGTTAGCTTTACAGTCAGAAGCAAGTCTCTAAAATCTAAAAAAAATAAGTCAAAAAAATCAGAAAATGAGAAGGTCTTTTTAGGCCTTGGTAGAACCGCTATGGTCATATACGTCAACCGTAAAAACCCCCTTAAGGGCCTTACCATACCTCAAATAGACGCAATCTTTTCCCAAAACAGAAAATGCGGCTTTCCATTTGAGGTTACCGGTTTTGGCCAGCTTGGTTTAACCGGTAGCTGGATAGATACGCCTATAGAACCCCTTGGAACAGCAGCCTTTCCAAAAATAGTAAGATGGTTCGAGCAAATGTGTCTGTGCAATGGAATGCTTAAACAAGACGTAAAACTATTGGCCACAAAGACCGATCTTATCAGGGCGATATCGTCACAAAAAAGAACCATCGGTTTTCATACCCTAATCAAAGATGAGAAGGGAATCAGAGCTGTTGCAATCTCACGTAAGGAAGGAGATGATTATTTTCTGCCAACCTATGCCAATATAAGATCTGGTCTTTACCCTCTTATTGGCATGATTGGCATCGAATATACAGAAAATATCGGGAAAGAGGCGTTGGAATTTGTACGTTTCTGCCTCACAAAAAAGGCCAAAAAGATACTCTTGACTTGTGGACCAATTCCCATATTCCCATCAGGGTATAAAACCAAAGAGTTAAATTCCAAGAAAAAGGCTGCTACTCCCTAACTATCTCTGTTCCAACGCCTGCATCGGTAAAAAGTTCAAGAAGTATGGCGTGCTCTCTCCTGCCATCAAGTATGTGAGCCTTTTTTGTGCCTTGTCTGAGTGCCTTCAGACACGCCTTTAGCTTTGGGATCATACCACCTGATGCAGTGCCCTCCTCTAAGGCATTCTCAACCTCATTCATAGTCATGGAATGGATAAGACGTTGTTCTTCTCCCTCTCCTCCTGGCCCAAGAACTCCAGGAACATCAGTTAGAAGGATTAGCTTTTCAGCTTCGAGTCTGCCAGCAACGGCACCAGCCACTAGGTCAGCATTTATGTTATAGGCTTGGGAGTCAGGGCCGACTCCAACAGGGGCAATAACTGGAATAAATCCCTCCTTTTCAAGGGCCACAAGCACCTCTGGGTTCACCTTTGAGACCTTACCAACCCGGCCTATATCAATTATCTCTGGCGGCCTTTCATCTCCTGAATAGCGGTATATCTTCATGCGTTCAGCCTGCACTAGCTCTCCATCCCTGCCAGATAGCCCAACAGCACGCCCGCCAAGCCGATTTATAAGCCCTACTATCTCCTTGTTAACCGTACCAACAAGGACCATCTCCACAACACTCATGGTCTCATCATCTGTGACCCTTTGCCCCTCGATGAATGTTGGCTTGATTCCCATCCGGTCCATGATGCTGCTTATCTGAGGGCCTCCTCCATGAACGATTATGGGATTTATACCAACATACTTCATGAGGATTATATCAAGGGCAAATTGCTCCTTTAGCCCTTCATCTACCATTGCATGGCCACCATATTTGATGACTATGGTCTTACCGTAAAAACGTTTGATATATGGAAGTGCCTCAACGAGCACCTGCGCTGTTATAGACGAGTTAACTGACATAATCTTCTCTCCTACAGAATAAATCTGCTAAGATCTTGATCTTCTAGTATGTCTGAGAGCTTCTCCCTCACGTATCCTGCAGTGATTTTTATTGTCTGAGGAGCAATATCTGGAGCCTCAAAAGAGACTTCCTCAAGCAGCCTTTCCATAACAGTATGAAGCCTTCTTGCACCGATATTTTCTGTCCTGGAATTCACCTCAAAGGCTATCTTTGCAATCTCTGAGATGGCCTCCTCATCAAATTGAAGCTCTATCTCTTCTGTTGCCATAAGGGCCTTGTACTGGGTTACCAAGGCATTTTCAGGCTCAACAAGGATACGAGCAAAGTCTTCTTGAGTGAGTGAATCAAGCTCAACACGGATTGGGAAACGCCCCTGAAGTTCTGGAAGCAGATCAGACGGTTTGGCCACATGAAAAGCACCGCTTGCAATAAAGAGAATGTGATCTGTTCGTACTATTCCATACTTAGTATGTACGCTTGTTCCTTCAACTATGGGGAGAAGATCACGCTGTA
>JAMOUE010000400.1 GCA_027068235.1 Deltaproteobacteria bacterium
ACAGGATCAGTGCTGTCTCATAGTTAATCAATAAAAAGAGGCTCGGAGAGCTCTTTGTGTTATAATGAATTCGACGAAAAAGCCATTTAATACAAGGAGATCCGAGCCATGGCACACTATAACACAATCCTTAGTCAAATTACTGCACTTATTACGAGACATGTTTTCGATGATCATGCCGAGATCCATCATTCCGGTCAAAAATTTAGGGCTTATGACAGATGGAGTCAATTTATGGCAATGTTGATCGGACAACTTTCCGGTAGGAAAAGTCTCCGGGACATTGTCGATAATTTGAAGGCACAGCAATATCGTTTGTACCACCTGGGTATGAAGCCAACTTCAAGGGCAACATTAGCCAGAGTGAATGAAAAACAACCAGCATCTCTCTATCAGATAATTTTTTATGAGCTTTTAAAAAAGTGCCAGATGGTATCACCTGGTCATAAATTTTCCTTTAAAAACAAGCTGTACCTGCTCGACACCACCACTATCGATCTTTGCCTGTCTGTATTTCCATGGGCTCAATTTCGCAAAAGAAAAGGAGCCATCAAACTGCATATGGGTATTGATGCTGACGGTTATTTACCAACCTTCATGGATATGACCGATGGTAAAGTCCATGAAATCAACTGGGCCAAGGAAACCCTCAAGCTGCCTAAAGGATCATTTGCTGTCTTTGACCGAGGTTTTACAGATTACAGCTGGTACTCGACCCTTATGGCAGACGGCATCTTTTTTGTTACCCGCCTGAAAAGCAATGCCGACGTGGAGTACCTGCTCAAACGTGCTGGCCGCAAAAGCCCAGGCGTCACTAATGATCAGCAAATTAAGCTCAAAGGGATTGATGATCCTCTGCGCCTTGTGGCCTATACGGATCTGGAAACAGGCCAGGAATATCGTTTTGTTACTAATGCTCACCATTTAAAAGCTGCTGAAATTGCAGCTATTTATAAAGAACGGTGGAAAATAGAACTGTTTTTCAAATGGATAAAACAAAACCTCAAAATCAAGACGTTTCTAGGGACATCACCAAATGCCGTGCTCACCCAAGTCTGGATTGCTTTATGTGTGTACCTGCTCATTGCTTACCTTAATTTCAAAGCGAAATTAGGAGCTTCGATGCAGCAAATACTAAGAGTATTACAACTAAACCTGTTTGAACGACGTGACCTAGTCGATCTTTTCAGGCCGCCCGACAGGCAACAACCCGTTTCTCCGCAGATTTTACTGTGGAATCAACTATGAGACAGCACTGCAACAGGATATAGAAAATTGTGCAGCTGATTATTAACAACCTGCGCATCCCTTTTGAACAGGATGGGATGAATGCTTTTCTGCTGGCAGCATCTTGCAAGATGAAGCTGCCTGTTGAGCAGATTACTGTTGTTAAAATGCTCAGTAAGGCACTTGATCTGAAAGATAAAGAGCAATTTTATTATATTGTATCACTGG
>JAMOUE010000401.1 GCA_027068235.1 Deltaproteobacteria bacterium
ATGCCTGCTGTACCGATAACTTTCCTGACTGTACCTGTTTTAGTAGGATTTCCAGGGCCCGTTGATCCATTACGGTCTATTTTTATCTTAAATAGGCCTTTAAAGGTTCTAACTGTTTTTCAAATTGGCTTGAAATTTCACTTGAAATCTTATTCCACTCGTCTTGCATCGAAGCCAGGGCCTCCATCTCCTCTTGACTCATTGACATCATTCCACCTTGAGCCTTCGCCCCTATAGAGGCCTGAATCTGTTGTTGAAACTGCTTTTTATAATTTTCTACAGTTTGTTCATAATTCTTGAGCAGATATTCCATTTGCGGAACAATTTGTTCGGCAATAGAACCTTTTATCTCTTTAAGTCCCTGAAAAGCCCTATTGATTGCATCCCACTGATTCTTCTCCCTAGGCAACATGACATTTCTCAAAAGTACCTCTGTCACACCTTTTAACGCTGTTTGTATGTGTTGAGGAGGAACGTCAGTAAAGACCTGCTGTAATGATTCAACCTCACCTTTCAAAAAGGCAGCGGCCTTTTTTTTGCCTTCTTCCTCCCACTTTTGGGCCTCTAATTCCTCTTTTGAGATCGTTCCAATTCTTTCTGCCCGCTCGAGTGCAATTTCAAGGGCACTTTTTATCTCTCCCATATATATCAAGTCTCCTCTTTAGAAATGATTGTTTACCTTACATTTTTAATATATGAACATATTCTATTTTGGAAACCCTTTTATTAGGTGAAAATTTTTAGGGTGCCACCAACAGATATGCAAGCTCTCTCTTGAAGCTCTCTTTTGTCATATCAGGAACGAAGAACCCTCATCTACAGATGCAGCCATCTTTCAAAAATAGGGAAAGTCCTGATCTGTTTAACATTGATAAATCAGCTCTTTTTGTGTATTAGTCAATCATATAAAAATCTTGAGGGAGGAGAAGCAATGCGTTTTCTAAAAAACATCATCACCCTGGTAATAACCTTATCACTTGTCATGCTTACTAGCAGCCTTGATGTCCAGGCAAAGGACACATTAAAGATTGGCTCATTCCTGGCTGTTACAGGCCCAGCATCATTTCTTGGTGACCCAGAGCTAAAGACTCTTCAGATGTATATTGATGAGATAAATGCCAAGGGTGGAATTGACGGACACAAGATAGAGTTTGTCCATTACGACACCAAAGGAAAGGCAAAAGAGGCCAAAAACTTTGTCAACCGTCTTATAAAGAAAGACAAGGTGGATGTGATAATAGGTGGTACCACATCTGGTAACAGCCTTGCTGTTATAGATATTGTTGAAAAGGCTAAGGTGCCTTTTATCTCTCTGGCTGGCTCCATAAAGATTATTGAGCCTGTGAAAAAGTGGGTTTTCAAGACTCCTCACACCGACAAGATGGCAGCAGAAAAGATATTCACAGACATGAAAAAGCGTGGCATCAAAAAGGTAGCCCTTATCACAGGAAATG
>JAMOUE010000402.1 GCA_027068235.1 Deltaproteobacteria bacterium
GCTTTTGGGCAAGTAATGAACCTAGGCCTGCTCCTATCTGGCAGATTGGACCTTCACTACCTCCCGATCCACCTGATCCAAGTGTAAGAAAGGAGGCCAACATCTTAATAAGAGGCACCTTTGGTTGTATCAGTCCATCTTTATTATGGTAAGCCTCAATTGCAGCATCAGTGCCATGCCCCTGCGCTTCTGGACAGAAAAAATAGACGAGGAGACCGCTAAGAAGTCCGCCCAATGCTGGTACTAGCCACAGTACCCACCTTCTGGTTTCTCCACTGATGTTGTGATGGAAAAGAGGTGGATCACCTGCAGGATGGCTTGGCTTGTAACCTGCCAGATAATCTAGAAAGAAGAAGTGGCCAACATGGCACAGGAAATGGAAAATTATAGCTCCAATGCCTGCAAGCAGTCCAACCAGAATACATAGAAGTAGCCAACGGCCAGCCCTTCGTGCAGGACTTCTTAATTTTATACGATCTTCTACCGATTCCATGGGCTAAAAATTACCTGTTTTCATCAAAATAATAAATACCAAAGAATCAAAAAATTAACTTCACATGTCATGAACATCAGAATTTCACAAAAAAGCGATAAAAAAAATGCTCTTTACTATCCATTGACAAGCAAATTCAGTGGGAATATGCTACTGATTCACTTAAAATTCTTGCTCTGAGGTAGATTCACATGACAAAGTTGCCAGGAAAACAGATGGTAGTAGAGGCCCTCAAACGGGAGGGCGTTGATGTGGTTTTTGGATTTCCAGGTGGTGCCATCATAGACGTGTATGACGCCATGGAAAAGGATGGCAATATCAAGCACGTCTTGGTTAGGCACGAGCAGGGCGCAGCCCATGCAGCAGATGGTTATGCAAGGGCCACGGGAAAAGTAGGAGTCTGTATTGCGACTTCAGGTCCAGGTGCTACCAATACTGTCACAGGTATTGCTACCGCATATATGGATTCCATTCCTATTGTGGTCTTCACTGGGCAAGTTCCCACGAGCCTTATAGGGAATGATGCCTTTCAAGAGGTAGATATTGTAGGTATTACTCGTCCATGTACCAAGCACAATTACCTTGTCAAGGACGTGCGCAAACTTCCTAGAATATTGAAAGAGGCCTTTTATATAGCCAAATCTGGTAGGCCAGGGCCAGTGCTTATTGATCTGCCAAAGGATGTGCAGAATCAGGTGGCAGAGTTTGAGTATCCAGATAAGATTAAATTGCGTTCATACAACCCGGTTGTTGAGCCGCATACCCGGCAGATTGAAAGGGCCTTCAAGCTTATTGAGAAGGCAAAACAGCCCATTATCTATGCAGGTGGCGGTGTAATTATCGCAAATGCCCATAAGGAGCTTAGAAAGCTTGCCGAGTCAATATATGCCCCTGTGACCATGACATTGATGGGGCTTGGTGGGTTCCCAGGAACTCATGAGCAGAGTCTTGGTATGCT
>JAMOUE010000403.1 GCA_027068235.1 Deltaproteobacteria bacterium
GTTGAACAGGCCTACCTTCGAGATTCAGGATGTGTGCAAGTCTGTCAGGGTCTGAAAGGAGTAGAGTAGGGCGTTTGTATGCGGTAAATCGTCTGGCAAAACCAAGGGTAAGGGCATTTGGGTCAAGGATATCGTCGTAGGCCTCTGGTGTTTCTTCCAGCCCGGATGCAGCTGCTTGCCATCTGAGTCTCTTTCTAACGAATTCGATAAGATCAAGCCTTCCCTTGGCCCTTAACTCCCAAAGTTGTTCGTCTGGTATGGAGCCTATCTCCTCACCTATGGTCTCTAACGTGCCAAGCCACCTGTCATGTCCACAGACTCCACACCAAAGCATGTCAGCAAACTTGGATTCCCACGATGGGACATGAACCGCATTTGTTACATGGCCAACAGGTATCTCTCTAACTGGCCACCTTGGGAAAAGTGGCTGGAATATGTGGCGGCTTACTTTTCCATGCAGTTTGCTTACTCCATTTATAAAAAGGGAGCAGTTCATGGCAAGGTAGGCCATGTTGAATGGCTCCCCTTGGTCATCTGGGTCTTTTCTTCCAAGGCCGTAGAACTCCTTTTCGTCAAGGCCTATCTGTTTGCAATAAAGCCTTGCATAGGGGGCAAACATGCTTGCTGGATAGCGGTCAAAGGCAGCATCTACTGGAGTGTGTGTTGTAAAGATATTACCTGCCCTTATGCAGTTTAAGGCTACTTGGAAGGAACAGCCGGTTTGCTCCATAAAGCCTTTTATGCGCTCTATGGCTGCAAATGCAGCGTGTCCTTCATTTAGGTGGCAGACGTTGCAATCTATTCCAAGCGCCTCAAGGAGTCTCCAGCCGCCTATACCAAGCACTATCTCTTGTTGTAGGCGCATCTCCTCGCCGCCGCCATATAATTTGCTTGTTATGCCCCTGTCTTGCGGGGTGTTTCGTGGGTCGTTGCTGTCTAGTAGGAAAAGGCGAGTCCTTCCAATCCTGACCTCCCAGGTCTTCAATGTGAGCATCCGACCAGGAAGTTCTACCTTTACAAGCAGCCAATCGCCTTTTTCGTCAAGAAGTGGCAGCACTGGCAGCATTACAGGATCGTTGTACGGGTAGAATTCGAGCTGATTCCCATAGGCATCCACTCCCTGACGGAAATAGCCCTGCTGATAGAGAAGGCCTACGCCAAAAAGGGGAACGCCAAGGTCATTGGCTGTTTTCAGATGGTCGCCTGCCAATATTCCAAGGCCTCCAGAGTAGATGGGAAGGGCCTCGCTGAGGCCAAATTCCATGCTGAAGTAGGAAATGGCGGAGATAGGAGAGTCCTTGTGTGCTTTTTGAAACCACGAAGGCTCTTCCAAGGCCCTTTTCATGGCTTGGACCTGCTGGTCTATCAGGCGCAGAAAAGATTGATCTTGAGCAAGCTGTTCAAGCTTTTCTTGGCTTACGCTTTCCAGGATGAACCAGGGATTGCCAGTAGCATCCCACATTTCTGCATCAATCTTTCTCCACAGCTCTTCAGCATGCCGGTCCCAGCTCCAACGTGTATCAACGGCAAGTTCGGCAAGACCTTTCAGCTTTTCAGGAAGTTTCCTTGGAAGATATCTACTAGGATGCATGGCGGCCTCCTTTTTCTACAAAAGCTAATGTCTAAAAGAGAAAAGACAATAGCTCCAGGCAGGTTTTGCAACCGATGCAACTGGCTTGCAGCCCCTCTTTTCTTGATTAATATTAAAAAGGCTACCACTTGAGAGACAAGGAGTGCTTTTTTCTTTAACATCTGAGATATGAACCTATTCCTACACATCTGTTGCGGTCCATGCCTTCTCTATCCCTTAAAGATCTTAAAAGAGAGGGAGATAGATGTTACTGGCTTTTTCTATAATCCAAACATCCACCCATTCCTAGAGTTTGAAAAGAGGGTAGGGGCCTTAGAGCACATTGCCAAATTGAGAGATCTGAAGATAATCTGGGACCCTGCTGGTTATGGCCTTGAACAGTGGCTTTCTTACATAAATGGTAATACAGGTACCAAGGAAAGGTGTCCGTTTTGTTATGAAATGCGTCTGGAAAGGAGTGCCAAAGAGGCCGCTTCCAGGGGATTTGATTACTTTTCCACAACCCTTCTTTACAGCAAGTATCAGAGGCATCAACTTATAAGGGAAATAGGTGAGGAAAAGGCCAGCAGGTATGGAATCAAGTTCTATTATGAAGATTTTAGACAAGGTTGGAAGGAAGGGATAGAAGAGGCCGTTTCCCTTGGAATATATAGGCAGCCTTACTGTGGCTGCATATTTAGTGAGGCAGAACGTTATCACAAGAGAATGAAGAGGCTTGCTGAACGACTTGGCAACAAGGAGGTGTTTACAAATGAATCCCATGCATGATTTGGGGAAGATGCTTCTTATATTTGGAATCTTTATGGTGATTGTTGGCCTCTTTCTTATGTTTGGCTCAAAGATTCCATTTCTAGGCAAACTGCCTGGAGATATTGTCATAAGAAAAGGCAATTTTACTTTCTATTTTCCCCTTGCTACCTCTATAATTTTAAGTGTGCTTCTTACCATTTTGTTTTCAATCTTCAGAAAATAGATTTATCTATCTATTTCATTTATGATCAACTTTAAGGCTACCTGAAAGTAGCCTTAAGAAGGGTGGTTAGTGCGCTAACTTTTGCCCTTTTGGCAACCGGTTGCTCCCTTGGAGGTTTTTTTTGAAGAGAAGATCATTTTTGAGAAGGTGGTTTGGCTGGTTTCTCGGGGCATTTTTGGGAATTCCGTTGATCTCCTTTCTAAAAAGTCAAAGGGTCAGGCCTCCACTTGAAAGGCGGATATCCAAGTCTTTAAAAGTAGGGGAATACTTGGTGGAACCAGAGTTTGTACTCATTGTTACAGCCACTGGGCCTTTGGCCATCTCACGTACCTGTACACATCTTGGTTGCAAGGTCAGCTTTATAAAAGAAGAGTCTATGTTTTTGTGTCCTTGCCATCAAAGTAGATTTGACAAGGTGGGAAAGTATATTTCAGGGCCGGCAAAGAAAGACCTTGTAAGGTTCAAGGTAACGAGTCTGGAAAACAACGAAGGCTACGTGGTATATATACCAAGATGAAATCTGTTACCTATGGCCAACTTACAGGGGCATTTCTTTTTATCTCCATTGTCAGTGGCTTTGTTGTGGCCTATCAGTACGAGGTTGCCACTCCCTTTGTTTCCGCAGTTAGTATAGATGCGATTCTACCTTTTGGCTTTTTTTGGCGTTCTGTCCATTTCTGGACGAGTCAGGCCTTTGTTATCGTCCTTGTAGCTCACGTATTCGACCTGATACACAGGGTTGAAGGGGCAAAGGCCCCGTTGAAAATGAAACGCCACTGGAGTTTTGTCCTCTTCTGTGTGCCAGTTGCTATCTATGCCCTATTTTCAGGTTACGTTTTGAGATACGATGCCACCGGGCAGGCAGCAGGCACCATTGCCGAACACCTTTTTCTGAAGATTCCCCTTTTGGGCCATCTGATAGACAAGCTCCTTATGAATTTGTCGGGTGACGGCCTAAATCGTCTCTATCCGGTTCATATACTAGCAGGCATCGGATGCTGGCTCATTGGCACCTGGTACCATTTAAAGAGGGTGAATATCCTTTATTACGAGGCATTTGTGGCTGCTACCATTGCAACAATCTTGTTTTGTAGTGTAATAAAGGCCCCTTTGGACGTTCCTTCCATAAATGCCCATCTGATAAAAGGCCCCTGGTTTTTTCTTGGCATACAGGAGCTTCTCAGATATTTTGACCCACTTGTGGCTGGCATAATTTTTCCGGCGATTCCATTGGCTGTTTTAATGCTTGTCCCGTGGATTAGAAATACGTTTGTTCTTTACGCGGTTATTCTCGTGTGGGCTTTTGCGTACTCGAGCGTTACTGTGATTGCTATTTTGAGGAGTGGGTAAAATATTATGGATAAGGGCGCCCTTGCCACACTTGTCTCCTTTGCCTTCATTGTCACTGGTATAGCCGGTGTCTTGCTTCCGGCCTTGCCTGGGGCATTTATGGTATGGTTAGGCATTGCAGCATTTGGGTTTTTAAATCCAGATGTCAACTGGCCCATAAGTTTTTATGTGGTTCAGGGGCTTCTTGCACTTTCCACCTACATCATAGATTATCTTGCAACTATATGGGGCGTGAAAAAGTTTAAGGGCTCCAAGGCTGGAGCCATTGGTGCAGTGCTTGGCATGTTGCTCGTGTTTGTGCTGGGTCCGCTAGGGATAATAATTGGCCCTTTTATCGGAGCAGTTATTGGAGAGCTCCTAGCTGGAGGCGAGTTGCGCCAGGCCCTTACGTCTGGTTTCGGCTCCTTTGTGGGATTTATTGTTGCCACATTTTTACGCCTTTTCATTTGCGGGATAATGATAGCCTGGTTTCTTTACAAGGTAATTTCATCTGTTTCCATCAATCTTCCCTTCTAATTTTCTCCTAAAAAACATTCTTGTTGATACAAAATGGTATTTTCATAATTCCATTAATGAATGGCCTCCACTGACCGATAAAAAAAATGAATTCATTTTCCTAAAAGTAAAACGAGAAAGGAGAACCTTTTTGTGGACGCTAAGATAATCAATCCATTCTTAGAGGCAGCCATGAACGTGCTAAAGACCATGGCCATGGTGGAGGCAAAACCGGGCAAGCCATTCATAAAGAAGGATTCTACCGCCATGGGAGACGTCTCAGGAATTATAGGCATAACAGGTGATGCCCAAGGCTCCATGTCCCTCTCCTTTGAGTCTCCATGTATTTGCGCCATAGTTACAAATCTCTTTGGCATGCCAGTATCCGAGATAAATGACGAGGTGAAGGATGCGGTTGGAGAAATGACAAACATGATATGTGGAGATGCCCGCCGCCGTCTGGAAGGGGTTGGGGTCTCACTTCAGGCAGGGACACCAACTGTAGTCGCCGGGAAAAAACATTCCATAAGACACATCCATACTGGGCCGTGTCTGGCAGTGCCCTTTGATACCCAAAATGGAAGGTTTGTGGTAGAGGTGGCCTTTAACGACTAGGCGGCAGCAAAAGGGGCGTTATGGTCTTGAAGACTCCAATGCCTCTTTTATTTCCGCCTTTATTGCCCTTACGGTCTCTAAAGGGTCAGGGCTTTTTGTTATGGGCCTGCCAATGACAAGGAAGTCTGCCCCTGCCTTAATGGCCTCAAAAGGTGTCTGAACCCTTTTCTGATCGTCTTTTGGGTCGTTGTGGGATGATGGCCTGATTCCAGGTGTGACTATGAACATATCGTCTCCAATACTCTTTCTGACCATTTTTGCCTCCAATGGAGAGCATACAATCCCATTGCACCCTGCTTCTTTTGCCCACAATGCCCTTTTTTCAACAAGTTCTCTTACGCTCAATGGCGAGTCCATCTCTTGCAGTTCCTCACCACCAAGGCTGGTTAGAACAGTTACGGCCAGAACCAAGTAGTCTTTAGCGCCACTAGTTGCAGCCTCAAGTATGCTTTTGTGTCCGTGGACAGTGGTAAAGGTTATGCCCTTGTCATTTAATTGTTTGCATGCAAGCTCCACAGTCTTTGGTATGTCGTAGAGTTTTAGGTCAAGCATTACCTTGTAGCCCTTGTGGAGAATCCATTCAACAATGGGAAAACCTGCGGCAAGAAAGAGTTGAAGCCCTACCTTGAAGAAGGTTAATTCCCCTTGAACCTTCTGTACCAGGCGCTTTGCGCTTTCTTCATCTGCAACGTCAAGGGCGAGTATTATCCTTTCATCGAGCTTGATGGTGTTTCTATTCATTTTTTTGCCCCCTTTT
>JAMOUE010000404.1 GCA_027068235.1 Deltaproteobacteria bacterium
TTGCAAGGCAAACATTATTGCGGCCATAGTAATAAACTGGATAGTAAGCAACCCTGTAACGATTCCAATTGAATATTATCTTTCATGGAAATTGGGGGTCCTGATTACAGGAAAACATGTTACTTGGCAACAGGTTCAGCTTCTGCTTAACCAAATGCACTCTGTAGGTATCTTTGAAGCGTTTGAGATTCTAACCACCAAGTTTATTCAAGTAGTATACTGCCTAGTAGTAGGAGGTGTGGTCCTAGCATTGCCTATTGGATTGTTGAGCTACTTTTTGGCAGTATATTTCTACTTTTACAGGCAGAAAAAGAGGCAGGAAGAATTCCTTAAAAGGATATCTAAAAACAAAAAAGAGTGAAGGCATCATATAATCAGCACAATATACCTGTTCCTAAAAAGAGTTTAGGACAAAATTTTCTGATAGATCCAAATGTACTTAAGCGCATTGTATCTTATTTGCCAAATGCTTCTACAGAACTGGCAATAGAGGTGGGAACAGGCACTGGAAATCTTACAAATATACTTTGTAACAAGTTTTCAAAGGTTGTCACAATAGAAAAAGATGACAGGCTCATCTCATGGCTTAAAGAAAATGACAAGTTACCCCAAAACTGCCGTCTCATTCACAATGATATATTAGACGTCTCTTTTTCATCCATTGTAAAAGAGGAAAAAGTTAGTGAAGCAGTAGTTGTAGGCAACCTTCCCTATAACATTTCGTCTCAGATAGTATTTAACATTTGTAATGAATACAAAGTTGTTCCCATAGCCTGTTTTTTATTTCAAAAAGAGGTGGCTGAACGGATAACATCTCCCATAGCAAAAAAAAGCTACGGGGTACTTTCTCTTGTGGCACAACTCTTTTATAAAGTCAAAATAGTTATGGAGTTGCCGCCTCACCTCTTTAAACCTCAGCCAAAGGTGGTTTCATCGTTGGTGCTTTTTGAAAGAAAGGAAGAGGAACCTTTCGTACAAGACTTTAATGTGTTTTTAAAAGTGGTTAAGGCTGCATTTGCCCAGAGGAGAAAAAAGATTATCAATAGTATGCATAGCAACTTAAAATTGGATAAAACTTTACTGGAAGAGGCCTTAAAGAAGGCCGATATAGATCCTTCGCAGAGGGCAGAAAAGATTGATATAAAGAGGTTTGAGGTGCTGAGTGAGGCATTAAGAGGACACTTTTAATAATATTTGGCTTCTATTGCTTGACAGCTTCAATTATGTCATCATAATTTTCAAGAAAACGAAGATATTAATTATGGCTTCCTCGAAAAAAAACAATCAGCTAGTAAGAAAAGACTCTCAAGACACATCAGATGTTTCCTTGCATAGGACATATGCCGAAGATTCTGTCATAGAGCAACAGGCCCATGATCTCGTTCTCATGGTTATAAATCGTTTAGAAACGATCTTTTCAACTGTAAACTTAAAAGATATAGAC
>JAMOUE010000405.1 GCA_027068235.1 Deltaproteobacteria bacterium
ACCATCCGAGCTCCACGATTTTTTCTTCTCCAAGAGCTTCCTTGAGTTTTTCCGAAAAAGAGGGCTCGGTGTTCAAGCGCTCGTGAAGGGCTATCTCTACTCGTTCTATTTTCCCTTGGTGCTTTTTAATAGATTCAAGCAAGTTCTCTACTTTTAAAGAACCCTCTGTTATGTCCCGCACTTGTTCTTCGCGAAGACCGGCCTTAGGGTTCCATTCCACCAACTTATCGAGTTCGCCAATATAAAAATCTTCCCCTTCTTTGTAGACAATGCGGAGAAGAAGTCTCGGCATTTGGCCAAACTTGCTGCGTGTAATAAGATCTTTGGTGCCCTTCCACATGGCTTCCTGCATGAGCTTCAAGTCTTCTTCCGTAAGATGTGTGGTTTTTGCGGCGTATTCGTTAGCCACGCCATGAAAGGCAATAAGCGCATAAGGGACAATCCATTCTTCGCGGAAAGTACCTTGCTTTTTCCCTTCTTTGGAAGGCATCACCGTGGTCCCTTTCACGAGAACGGGACCGTCTATACGATGAAGCGAACGTCCAAACTTAAATTGTACCGGGCCTGTCCAGGTAATGGTTTTACCCTTTATAGCGGTGGTGGCTCCGAAAAGTCTCATGTCTATGCATTTTTGGAGTATTTCATTGGGATCATCTCCAAAATCAGCACTACGATCTTCTTTGGTGCGCAAGTTGCCGTTTTCGTCTCTATCCTCGATAATGAAGATTTCGAGACCTTTTACTGTAGCCAAGTAATCTCGAATAGTTCTTTTGAGACGCACATCAGTAACAATTACCTGACCGGTCTCTTCGTCGACTCTGGGTTTGTTCTCGTCCAGTGGATCGCCGTTTGGGTTGGCATCCTTTACGTCATAAATAAATAGAAATTCAGAACGATTTTTGATACTTTCCATGGTTCTCCTCCTTTAGTTATGACGAAGCTGCTTCATCGGTTGCTTCGGCTTTGGTCTCTTCAAAAACCGGGTGTTTGTGAAGAGACATACCTACAGCTAAGTAAAATCCAATCTCTTCCGGAGAAAGCGGCCAGTGATCCCCAGCTTCAATGAAGCTCAGACTTACTCCTTCGCGGATTTTCGGCCAATAATGGCCTATGCCGTATTCGTTCATTTTGTTTTGCAGTCCTACGAAAAGTTTCTGGATGTCTTTTTGATCAAGACGCAAATTTTTGAGCATCTTCAGAAAAGGTGTGGAGCCTCTTTCGCGGAACTGATAATTGAGAAATTTTTGGGTTAATACGCCCAATAAGACGAGGCCTTTTTTGGCTGGGTGGTTGAAAAAATCTCCATGTTCTTCAAAAAATTTCTGAAAAGATGAATAATTCATATTCTGACCTCCACGGCTTGATGTAACCTTTCGTTTAAGTACTCCCCACTCAAGAAGAAATTCTAGAGAAAGCAGTGTTTCCAGGACGGATTGGCGAGGG
>JAMOUE010000406.1 GCA_027068235.1 Deltaproteobacteria bacterium
CTATTACAGCCTTTCCAGGAATCGGAGCCACAATCCTTACGCTTCTTGTTTTTAAGGCCAAGGCAAGGTCATCTGCCAAAGATGCCACCTTGTTTATCTTTACACCTGGAGCAGGAGAAAACTCATACATGGTGACAACAGGCCCAGGACATATCTCTACAACTCTTCCAGAGACCCCAAAATCCTTGAGTTTCTGTTCAAGCACCTTTGAATTTTCTATATATTCTTCCTTATCTATTTCTACCTCTTCTTCAGGAGGATCTTGGAGAAAGGACAAAGGTGGACGAACAAAATCTCCTTTTACAGGAGTGATTTGAAACTCCTCCATTTCCTCTGTTGTATCTTTATCAGTCTGTTGCTTCTTTTTATGGATTACCGGTTCAACAATCTGAGGTAGCTGTTCTCCTATCTGTTTTGGACTCTTTCTCTCTCTGCCACCTGGCAATGCAGATCTTGATGATAAGCCACTTTGTTCCAAATCTTTTTGTTGCTTGCGGCGAGAAACAAAGGCCTTTATGCCTTTAAAAAGGGTAGATAATGAAAATGGGGTAGCTGTTATTAGGCCCATCAAAAAGAGAAGTGATCCCACAAGTGTTGCCCCAGCCATTCCAAACCACTCTTTTAGACTTTGAGCGAGTGCTGCGCCAACTAACCCTCCCTTTATGTCTTTTGGTGAGTAAAGCCACAAAAGGATGCAGGAGCTTGTGAGAATGAGCATACTCCCTGAAAAAAAATGTACTACTTTTCTATTCCAAAAAGATCCCTTTATCAGAAACAAAATTCCAACAAAGACAATGGGGACGAGGAGCCATGAAGCAAGGCCAAAAAGTGACATAAGCAGGTCAGCCACAGCAGCACCTGCTGGCCCCATCCAGTTTTTGGCATGTTTTGCCCCTATATGATTAAGGCTCGGATCTGTAGGATCGTAACTTAATAAGCTTGCAAATAAAAATATAAAGATTCCAAATAAGAAAATACATAGAATTTCTCTGGTAAAATGTCCTTCGCTGGAATCGCTTTTGGTATTTTTTTGTTCTGTAGTCATAACAGTGGATATTATAATTTTCCAAATTTTGGAGCTTTTGCCTGAATTTGTATATTAAGTACATAACCTCTCATTTTGTATCTGATTGGAGGTTAGATCTAATGTCAAAAACAAGACTCAGGTGTAAACTTCCAAAAGTCACCAAACCTTTTGCAGCTGTTATCCCTAGGCTATAGACACCTGAATCTTGCTGAAAGATATTATATTGAAGTGGAAAGAAAAAGGGGGAAATCTGTGATTTAACTATATCCCCCCAAACAACACCCTGAAATTTTATCACTGCTGTTGCATAGATTTCAAAACAACAAAAGTTGTTTATTTTCAATAGGTTGTTGTGGTTTTGGTTTAAACAATTCGATAAAATTGCGTCTTTCAAATAAGTTTAGCTGTAAAAGCC
>JAMOUE010000407.1 GCA_027068235.1 Deltaproteobacteria bacterium
AGGCATACGCATCCCATATGCCGAGGCAACACGGGAATGAAAGCCGAGGTACTGGGCACGCGGGACAGGGCCGGGATTTTGTATAAACAACCATGCTCTGCAGGCACAACAAAATATGAAAATCAAGGCAACAGGTTGAGTAAACTGAATAATCGCCGCAGGCGCAAACTATTCTGTCCTCTGTAATCTGTTCTCTGATTTTCAGATAAACAGACATGCCCTGATGGATATAACAGATTATAACCGTCAGATTGATACAGGATATTGTCCATTGAGGACTGCCCACCAGCAAACAGGCTTTTGTCAGTGTTCGCTGATCCAACCCTTTTGTTTCTTTGTTCAGTTATTTTGCAAACCGGCAAAAGTTGGAAAGCAAAAAGGAAATTTTCTCAAGTCTTGGGGATGTGTCTCTGGTGATTGAAATAATTTCTCAATGTCGTCTGTGCTACAGACCAGGTAAAGGACACCTGGCAACCATAACCAGGAGCTGCCAGGTGTCCTGAAACTTATTGGCATCGCTCTTTTTCAGCCTTATCAACGGCGTCACGCATTTCTTTATGCAATTTTTTCCTGCACTCTTCTTCGTTCTTTTTGACATCTTGCCTGGCCGCATTTTCCTGTTCAGTAACCTGTTCTTTTTGCACGGCAACAGCATCCTCTATAATGTCTGTTTCCTGTTTTTCCGTTGTGGCAAAGGTTATGCCGGCAACCATGATTGTTAAACAACATGCACCCATAATGGCAAAAGCAAATTTTTTCATCTGATTACCCTCCAAAGATATGTAAAAAGTTTTTATTTGAGAATCAATGTTAGCAGATTATGTTCATATGTCAATAAAAATATTAGGCTGTATTGTGGTAAAAGATGATTTTGTTTGTTGTGGCATAACTGCTTAAATTTATATAAAAATCATGCTTCTTCGTGGTTCGTTGGAGATGGAAAGGTGGGAAGAATCCACATGTTGGCTGTCTGGATGGGTAAAAAGTGCGATCAAATACAGAGATTTTGGTCATAGAAATCCCCTGTTCGCCTGGCAGATCCTGATTGATACACAGATGGTAGAGCCGCTTTTGCTGCGCCTCTCACACTTAGGTTATGAGTGATGGCATGGAGGCATTTAGATGAAAGCCTGGCGCTGTCCAGTGCTCACAATGCCCGAGGCTGTCATCTCCTCGTTATCCAGGCGTGCGGGGTGGGGGATACTTTGCAGTAAATGGATTCTAGCCATCGGTTCACTTGCTGGGCCTCCGGTTTTCACCAGCCTCAGTGTCCGGCTGAAAAAAATGACCATTTATGGTTTGCCAGAGGTGAAGGAAAATTGACAAAGATGTGGATTACTGTAGAATCGCGCCAATTATATTTCAAACCACCATCCCGGTACATCGGGACAACAAGGGGATGAAAGCTGCGGTTAGCGGGCACAGGACAGCGCCGGGCTT
>JAMOUE010000408.1 GCA_027068235.1 Deltaproteobacteria bacterium
TCAAGGGGCAAATTTTCAGGGCAAGGACTTGTCAGGATTTAATTTTTCAGGAGCAAAACTCAAAGGAGCCAGTTTTTTCAATGCTAATTTAACTTGCGCCCTATTTATGGATGCAGAACTTCAGGGAGCAGATTTTACAGGGGCATGTCTTGATGGTGCCCATCTTGAACGAATCAAGGCTGCAAATGCCAGCTTTGGAATGGCAAGTTTAAAAAAAGCCACCCTTTTTGGTGCCAATTTACACCATGCCAGCTTTAGTAAAGCGGATCTCAGTGATGCAGATTTGCGTTGCACAGATATGAGTGGCGCAAGGCTTCGAGAGGCAAACCTTGAAAGAGCAGATTTTACAGAGACTAACCTTAAGGGAGCTGATCTTTCCAAGTGTAATGTGCAAGGAGCCTATTTTACCAATGCCGATATGAGAAATACCCGATTGAGGCAGGTTAAGGGCTTTAAAGAGGCCAACTGGATTGGAACAGATCTTAGAAATATCAATTTTGCAGGTGCATATCTACTTCACCGTTTCGCAGTTGATCAGAACTATATATACGAGTTTAAGGAATCTGGTAGGCTGGCAAGGTTCCTCTATTATCTTTGGCTCATAAGCAGCGATTGCGGGCGCAGCATGTCGAGGTGGTGTCTTTGGATAGTGGTGCAAATATTCTTTTTTGCTTGGCTCTATTCTGTGGTTGGCGTTGATTATGGCCCGCATCCAACCGTCATTTCAGATCTTTATCTAAGTGTTGTGACCCTTACAACACTTGGGTTTGGTGATGTGGTGCCTCAAAATGTGGCAGGTCAACTGATTGTAATGTGTGAGGTTGTCACTGGTTACATGATGTTAGGAGGCCTGCTTTCCATCTTCAGCAACAAGATGGCTAGGAGAGGAGAATAAAATTGGGCTTTTTCGATTTTTTAAAGAGGAAAAAACAGGATCCAGAAAAACATCTTAGGATGCTTTTGAATGACTATGAGCTGCCAGCCTTTCCAGCATCGGTGATGAAGGTTTTGGAGATGTTGAGAGATCCTGATGCGCCACTACCCGATATATCAAGGTTAATCGAGGCAGACCCTGGAATGCATGTGAAGGTCCTGAAAACCGTAAACTCTGCAGCATTTGGACTGCCAAGAAAGATTGGCAATATCCAACATGCCATAAGCCTTCTTGGAAAACATCGGTTAGAGGGAATAATACTTCCAATAGCTGTGAAAAATGCCATTCCAAAGACTGAAAGATATTGTTTGAATCAGCACGATTTTTGGAGGATTAGCGCTCAAAGGGCGTGTCTTGCCAAGGCCATTGCCAATGTTCTTCATCCCACAAGCCAGGCCGAATGTTTTACCGCTGGACTGCTTCAAGATATGGCCATACCGGTTCTTGTCCATGTGAAAGAACAAGAGTACTGCATGACTCTTGAAACATGGAATGAGGACAGACAGGCACGATTGGAAGAGTTGGAAAAACAGACCTTTGGTGTGGATCACCAGGCGGTTGGCGCATTGATGGCTGAAAAATGGGAGTTTCCTAGCCATCTGCTAGAAGCCATCCTATATCATCATAATGGCAGTGCTCAAAGTGAGATTCCAAGGGCCGTTACTGCAGTGGCACATATTCGCTATCGTGATGGAGACCCAGAACATGACGAGTCTGAACATATGCAAAAGGTTCTTCAGGAAAGTTTAGATATAAATTCCAACTTGTCTAAAAAGATATTTGATAAGGCAATGGATGAAGCCAGTGAGTTTTACGCCATCTTTAACAGCTAAAAGTAGACCTTCTCAAAAGATTGCCTTTTTATGTAATAATTACGCTACATTATAAAATTCTCAATTCCAAAACTGTTCTTGAAAACTTTTTATTACTTTTTCAAGGCTATTAAGCCTTTTTAGTTGCTTACGAAAGAGATCGCTTGTAGTTCCTTGAAGCAACATATCCTGCAAGACTGGTATGTATTGTTCTGACTCCAACTCCTTGAATACTGGTTCCAGGGCCTCTATCGTCCTGACAAGCATGGTTTTCATCATCCTTTTTTCAAATCTTTGCTGATCTACGAATATCCCTTCAAGCCCGTGCCTGGCAGCTTGCCATTTGTTGTTAAGGATTACCTCGATGTGCATGGGAAAAAGGGATATGCTATCTGTGGCAATGGCAGAAACAAGCGCCTGTATCAATGCGCACAAGGCCATTATTTGTTGAAATCTTGCAGGAATGTCACATATCCTTATCTCTATGGTTCCAAGTTCAGGACTAGGTCTTACATCCCACCAAATATCCCTTGGCTGATTTATAATGCCACATTTTTTGAGGAGCATTACAAGCTGGCAGTAATTGTCCCACGACTCCAACGAGTCAGGCATGCCAGAGCGGGGCAGGGCATCGAATAGTTTTGAACGAAACGAGGCAAAGCCAGTATCCTTTCCTTCCAGATAGGGGCTTGAGGCACTAAGTGCAAGAAGCATGGGCAGAAACGGCCTTAGATTGTCAAAGACCTTTATTGCTGCATGGCCCGATCCCAAGCCTATGTGACAGTGTAGCCCTTGGGTTATCAGCCTTTTACCAATGAGTTGGAGCTCTTTCAGGATTTCTTCGTATCTTGGATCTGGATATATTTTCTGATCTCGATAGCTAGAAAATGGATGAAGACTAGAGGCAAATATTGAGCAGCCCTGTTTATTGGCCATATTTTCAAGGTATGTTATCAATTCTTTAAGATCACTTTCAGCCTCTTGTACGCTATGGCACACAGATGTGTTTACCTCCACCATAGACTGGATAAATTCCGGTTTTATTCTGGTTTCGAGTTCTGTTGGCAAACTTGAAAGTATCTCCACCGCCCTTGGACAAAGGCTCAGATCTTGCTGATCAAGAAGTTGGAATTCTATCTCTATGCCAATAGTAAACTCTTTACTGCGATTAAAAGAAATGGTGTTAGTCAATGGATTGGCATCTCCACTTTAGGTATTGTGCCCGGACACTTGGATATCCAAGGCCTTTAAGGCACAGTTTGCAAAAAAAGCCGATCCTATCGGCAATACATCCTCATTAAAGTCAAAGTTAGGGCTGTGGGCAGGGGCATCTACTCCTGCCTTTTTGGCTCCAAGCCTTACAAAGCATCCTGGCACCTTTTCCAGATAATATGAAAAGTCTTCTCCTCCAAGACTTGGAATAGGGTAGGGCAATACCCCTTTTGTACCAACAATCTCCTGTGCTGCATAGTTGGCAATCATTGTGGCCTCTTTGCTATTCACAACTGGAGGATAATGCTCAGGAAACTTCGCTGTTGTAGATACTCCAAAGGCTTGGTCGATGGCCTTTGCACAGTCCTTTATGATTTGAAATACCTGTTCCCTTACAGAATCATTGGTTGTTCGTATGGTACCCCTTAGTATTGCAAGGTCAGCAATGGCGTTTGGGGCGCTACCTGCCTCCACGATTCCTATTGAAACAATGGCAGGAAATTGTGGATTTATCCTTTTGTTTATTGCAGATTGAAGCATGACCACTAGATTACTGGCAGCGACTATGGCGTCTGCCGCCTCATGGGGTCTAGCAGCATGGCCTCCCTTGCCGTGTACTTTAATGAGGAGTCTGTCGGCATGGGCACACATGATTCCTTCCTGAAAGGCTATCTTGCCAACATCGAAGTGGGTGTCAATGTGGCCGCCAAAGATAAATATGCAGTTTTCCAGGCAGCCTTCTTTCACCATCTCTTTTGCGCCACCTTGCCCCTCTTCGGCAGGCTGAAATAAGAGACGCACCAGGCCGTTTTCTGGCTCTTTTTCCTTTAAAAGACGCGCACAGCCAAGAAGCATAGCCACGTGTCCATCGTGGCCACAGGCGTGCATGAACCCTTTCCTTTTAGAGGAAAATTCAAGCCCGGTTCTTTCATCTATTGGAAGTGCATCCATATCTGCCCTGACACAAACAACCCTTTGGCTGTCCTTGTTGCCAATTTCTGCAATGATGCCCGTTTTTGCCACATTGTTTCTGTAGGGAACGTCCAGTTCTTTCAGTATGGAGCAGATATAACTAGAAGTCTCTTTTTCTTCAAAGGCCGTTTCAGGATAGGTGTGGATGTGCCTCCTTATTTGAATAAGCCAAGAAGAAAAGGCCTTGGCCTTTGAAAGCAGAATTGATCCGTTAGTCTTCCTCTCTGGTGTCATGATTGTTTAATTGCCCTTTTTAAAAAATTTGGCAGGCAGAATGCCGCTTGCAATATGTCAAGGTTGAAATAACTGAGCTTTTCATATTCATGTTCTGGCAAAACGGTTCTATCTTTGACATCTAAATTAAGCTTTTCTTGCCCTGCCATCAACCATGACCAGAACCCTCCAGGATACGTTGGAATTGGCGCAGTATACAATCTGGAACAACCAAATCCCGCTTCCCGTACATGGCCAATCATGCTGTTAATGGTTTCTAGATGATATATGGGGGATTCACTTTGAGCACATATTAGCCCTTGGTTCCTAAGGGCATCTTTACATGATTTGTAAAATTTCCTGGTAAAGAGTGTTTTTGCAGCACCTATTGGATCGGTAGAGTCTACCAGTATCAGGTCAAAGTCTCCCCTGTGGCCTTTAAGAAGGGCGCTGCCATCTTGGTACACCACTTCTACCTTTTCGTCTTCAAGGCAGTTTGCCAGAGAAGGAAAGAATCTCTTTGCAGCCTCTACAACTTTTTGGTCGATCTCACAAAGAATGATCTTTTTTACAAACGGGTACCTTAGAAGCTCTCTTACAGCCCCTCCGTCACCGCCACCTATTACGAGTATATTTTCAGCCTTGGTATGAAAGTGCATTGGAGGATGCACAAGCATTTCGTGGTAGATGAATTCGTCACGTTCTGTGGTCATTACAAGGCCATCTAGGAGTAACATCCTTCCAAATTCTTCGGTTTCCAAAATGTCTATCTGCTGAAAGGGTGTTTTGGAAGAATAGAGTGTCTTACTGCACTTTAGCGTGATGCCTGCGCCAGGTGTATGTTTTTCAGTAAACCACAGTTCCATTAGCTACCTCTATTATGATTCTGGTTTGCTTTTTTTATGACAAAAAAGGCATCTGTACTTTGGAGGATGTTTTTCAGGAAGTGGCATGCCTCCCTCTTCTGAATGGCACTTTGTACATTGTTTGTCTGCCTCTTTTTTGGGCATGTTGTAGAATGGGCGATGGTTTTCATCGTAGGGTAATTTGGCAGTGGTTTCAGGTGGAGCCATCCATAAAAAGATTAGTATGCCTGCACATACCATTATGAACAGTATGTTGTAAAAAAGGGCTTTGTTTTTGTTCATTTGCCAAGTTTCTCCTGAAAGAGGTTGGAAATCTTCTCTTTTATGAGCCTCTTGCCAGCTTCATCGGGAAGAAGGTTCAAGATTGTATCAATGTAGTTTCGTTCAGCAATGATGCCAAGAGACTGTTCAAAGTTTATGTCAAATAACCAGCTAAGCCGCATAACCATAAAGTCGAGCTGATTTTTTACGTCTTCCCATCTGATAACATAACCTGAACAAAAGTCGTTGATGATTTTTTCCGATATGGTTTGCCCATAGGGAAGGCCAAGGTTTATGTCACTTGTCCCCTTGCCCTTTTTATAAAATTCATCAAAGACCCGCCAGATGTCTATCTTGTCTGCATCTCTGAGGATCTTTGCCAAAGTGAGTTTGAAGCCCTTAAACTCTGCTGGAATGGAGAATTTGTTGTGTACAGATATGGCGTCAATGACCATATTTTTGTCTTGTTCTTCCAGTTGTGAAAGGAC
>JAMOUE010000409.1 GCA_027068235.1 Deltaproteobacteria bacterium
TCCCTTAGACTTAAAGTAATTTCCTGGCCTTTCACAGCCAACAGCAAGCCATTATTGGCTTTGATATCTTGATTGAGCTTCATTCCCAAAATGATCTGTCCCAGTTTCAGCTTTTTTACAATGTAGTCGGCAGTACTGATATTTATGCGGCTCATTATTTCTAGAACTTGAGGATTATACTCATCTGTGAGCCTCTTCATGAGCATCAGGGCCTCATCGGTTTTTGCCCCCAAGAATACTCTTCTATCAAAATCAATTGCAATTTTTAACATCTGCCCACCTAAATGAACGAGTTTTTCATCAGGTGTGTTGGGCTTTTTAGAGTACTGACAATATGGCAATCTTTGTAAACTTATCATGCGAGATATATTGCCAAGCCTTGGGATGTTGGCGAGAAGGCGGGCCCCTGCCTCAGGATAAGTGTTGTATATGGCCTGTTCTTGAGGCGTGAGTTTGGTACCGTTATAAACCTTTTCTAGAATGTCATTTGGTATGGTTACACACCCTATTTGAGACAAAAAACCAGCTATAGAAAATTGCCACAATGACGGAAGCCTTAGGTGGCTGGCGAGCTGAGTAACATAACATTTAATCCTAGACGAACAGCTAAATGCGGCGGGATTCACCTGACTCAAAATCTCTGTCACAACCTTTATGCTGCCCTTTAGGGTTTTATTCAAAAGTTCCCTTTCAGCAATGACAAGATGATACTGTTTTATGGCGGCCTTTAGAGAGTCTACCAACAAATCCGTAGGGCAAGGTTTGTTTAGAAAACGGAAAATGTTTCCCTGATTGACTGCCTGTATCGCTGTCTCTTGGTCTGCATTGCCAGTAAGCATCATTCGAACAGTATCTGGGGCCACATTCTTAATATGTGACAAAAGTTGAACCCCATCCATTTCTGGCATTCGCATATCAGAGACAACTACAGCATAAGTGCCATCTTTTACCATCTTCAGTGCCTCTGCACCGCTCTCAGCAGTATCTATTATGAATGGAGTTCTTCTTAACTGACGTCTTATGGCCTTTAAAATATTTGGTTCATCGTCCACAAATAGGACACGATCATCCATGTTCTTGCTCCTTGAGCCCATTACACAACTGCCGCCACTCACCTATCTTTTCGACCATCTCGGTACTACCAAACATTTTTTCGTCCAATACAGGACAAATACCTATGCATCTTTCAACGTCGAGTTCATGAGATATCCTGTCTGCACATGCAACCGCCGCAGCTATCGTAAATGGACTGCCAGGATACTGATGAGATCTATGATGAAATGTCACTGCTTCTACAACATCGCCAGGAATTCCCCAGATTCCAAGAAGATAACCACCAACTTCAGCATGTGATGCTTTGAAAACCTTAAATTCAGCCTTGCGCAGCTCAAGCTGATACAACTTCGCTAAATCAATTGCCTTACGATAAAGGTCGGGGATATTCGCAGCCAAAACGAGTTTTCCAATATCGTGAAGCAGACCAGAGACAAATGCATTCTCTTCATCCCTTTTATTGGCTCCCATGGTCTTTATTATCTCTTTGGTAAAAAGAGCTGTTTCCACACTATGATTCCAGAGAGACTTGAGAAAATTGTCAGAAATCTTGCTCCCCTTAAAATCAGAAAAGACCTTCAAGGCCAAAACCAGCGATTTCACTGTCTCGATACCTAGTAGATGCACAGCCTTAGCAGGACTTTTCACCTCATTGAAATGGCCAAAAAAGGCCGAATTAACCAACTGCAAAAGCTTGGAACTCATGGCAATATCTTTTTCTACAACATTGGCCACATCCTGAACGCTACTGCACGGATCATTCAAAACCTGCTGTATCTCAACATAGCTGTCTGGCAAACTTGGGAGATGATCGATCCCCGAAACCGTGCGTTTCAGAAGGGGGTGAGTCATTAACTGATGAAGAAGGCAAGCTCGCTTTAGGATAATCTTCAGGTTTTCAGGATCACATGGCTTCATAAGGAACTGGTGTGCAACATGAATGGCCCTTTTCGTAGCACTATCATCTGCCTGACCAGTAAGAATTATCCTGATTGTGGCTGGATACAGTTTCTTGACCTTTTGCAGAAGCTGGGCACCATCCATGCCCGGCATTCGCATATCGCACACAATAATATCAAAGGGATGTTCAGCTAGAATCTCTAAGGCCTCACGCCCACCTGTTGCAAACGCCATATCGACCGATTTTCTCATGGAACGAAGAGCACGCCTGAGCCCATCGAGCACCATCTGTTCATCATCAACAAATAGGATACTCTTCTTATCCATCACTAGGTGGCGGCTCCTTCCACCCTATGGTCCTCTGGCAGTGGAATGGTTATGGTAAAGGTTGTTCCTTCGTTCAAAACAGAATCGACTGCAATGGTTCCTCCATGTTTTTCTACAATTACATCTCTTGAAATAGCAAGCCCTTGTCCTGTCCCCTTTCCTACGTCCTTTGTAGTAAAAAAAGGTTCAAAAATCTTATGTCTAATCTCGTCTGGGATTCCAACACCAGTATCCGTCATGACAATTTTGATGTTACCGTTGTCCCTGGCGGTCTTTATAGTGATGCGGCCTTTATCGCCTTCTGGATTTTCACCTAACTTTGCTGAAATCGCTTGGGCGGCATTAACCAGCATATTCAAGAAGACCTGCCCCAGTTCGTCTCTTAGACATGGAGTCAGAGGAAGATCCTTTTGCAGATCAAGCACGACATCTGAGCAATACTTCCACTCGTTTTTTGCAATAGTTACTGTAGTTTCAATAATCTCGTTAATGTCTGAAAGCGTCTTTTCCTTGTTGCCTGGATGGGAAAATTCCTTCATCGCCCGGACTATTTTCGTTATTCGCGCTATCCCTTGCTTGGCTTGGTCTATGGCACTAGGTATCTCACTTTCCAGGTATTCCCAATCGATATCATCCATAACCTGTTGAAATTCTTTTTTATCCGGGAAACTACCTCGCAAGTCGTATGTACTTCGAATGGTATGTATAAATCCCGATATGTCTTCAAATGCCTCTTGAAAAAACTCGATGTTAGATCCCACATACTGGATGGGTGTATTAATCTCATGGGCTATGCCAGCAGCTAATCTGCCAACTGCCTCCAGCTTGTGGGCCTGAAGAAGTTGCAGGTTCAACCTCTCTTTCTCTGCTTCTGCCTCTTTTCTATGATTTATGTTGCGCACTATGTGAACAGAGCCTATCACCGTACCGTCAGGATCACGGAAAGGGGTTACGGTAATCTCAATATGGCCTCCTAAACGTTTTTCAAAGGCATCAATCCGTACGGTCTTATGAGAGTTGAGCAATACCTTATGTGGGCAATAATCTGGCGGCTGACTGGTCTGATGAGCCAACTCGTAACATCTTTTCCCAATCACATCACGCGGATGCATTCCAAAAGCATCTGCCATGGATTTGTTGAGACGTACTATGCGATGATCTATATCGATTAACGCCACAAAATCAGGGATGGAATCAATGGTATGCTCCCATTCTCGTTTGGCCTGCTCAATTATCCTTTCTAGCTTTTTTCTCTCTGCAATCTCTGCCTGAAGCCTATTTCTCTGTCTTTTCAAATGTAAGATACTATCCTCTGCTAACTTCTTTAGCATTTGCTCCGTTTCTCTGGTGCGTTTCTTTTGCTCTGCTCTACGAAGGCACTCTTCCACTGCCTCACCAATCTCAAGAGGACTTATCTTGTTTTTTAGCAAATAGTCCCATGCACCGGCTTTAAAGGCAGAAATAATTGCCTGATTCGATATTTTATCGGAAATAGCTATGATAGGAGTCAAATCTGAAATACTAGCAAATGATCTAAGGACTTCCTGACCAGATTCTTCCTCTAACTCTGTTATTACCAAATCGGGACATATTGAATGAAATGTGACAAGGCCATCCATTGAATTAGAGACCTGCATCACCAAATGCCCACTTTGCCGCAATAAATCAACTGCCCAATCCAATAAGTTGCTGTTACTTCCAATTACCAAGATGGTACTTTTATTCATTAAGCGGCTCCAAGCTATAACGATTCACTGTTTTGAAGGTTTCTGATAAACGGAGACAATACCGAGACTTAATGCTGCTACGGCATAAAGAGTACAACCGAAAAAGTTTGCCTTTAACGTATTTATCGGACGGACTCTATTTCAGGTTTAATTTTTTCATGATTTCTTTGTAGGTTGGAATACTTTTGAGGCTTGTAGGGTGATGTGGCTGTTGGACAAAAAAAGAGGGCGCTTAAAAAGCGCCCCCTTTTGTCTCTTTTTATATCTCTATTTCTTCCCAGTCGAGCTTTGCGTCCATGAGCATATCCATGCCATCTAGGAGCAACTTTCCTGCATTTGTGAGTTTATCAGATTTTACATATATGAGTTTTCTAAGGGCCAATGCCGTCTCGTTCAGCACCTCTGAATCAAGACCACTGTCTTTTTCTGCCTGTTTCCAATCTATTTTACCATTTTCGCTATTGGCTTCTGCTGCTGCAAGGAGTCTCAACATGGCAGGGGTTACATGGAACTCTATACCTTCTGGAACCACTGACATCGCCCTTTTAAAAGCTGCTCCAGCCTCTGTCACTTTATAAAGCCCCCCTGGCAGTACATCCACCAAGGCATTACCAGTTAGCCTGTCGAGACCAGCAATTATCTCCTGCCTGTCCATTTTAGGCAAATAAGAAACTATCTGTTCAAGGAAAAGACCACGCCAGTAGGGAAGAACATCAAGAATCCTTCTTTGCTGGCTATCAACTGCAGGGAGCCGTTCTATGGTTGATGCAAGCCTGGCAAAAAGCCTTCCAGACTTGGTAGGGAAGGCCTTACCTACAAGTCCCTCTGTTTCAGCTATGTTTACCCATTCATCATCAGGTGACAAATTCTCCATTCTTGTTGTGGTTATGGCCATGACAGAACGAGCAGAAACAGCCTTGTGTCCATGTGCCTGACGGTCTTTTAGTACCTCCTGGCCAATCTCTGTCAACTCATATACAAGGGCTCCCTTTTCTATCCTCTCTGCCTTAATAAGCCTGTAACTTTCTAAAACATAAAGAGATTTCTGGGTCTGTCCCTTGGACACCCCCTTGTCTTCCATTACATTCTTGACAGTCTTGTTATTTGGCAATATCTCTGGATTATCTTTGTTCTTTTCCCATAGAGTTTCAATCGTCTCCATAACATTAAAATCATTGTGCTCTATAGAGACAGATGGATTCATGACCACTGGAGAGACGTATAGCAGCGTAGCAGCTGCATAAAGGGCGCGTCCTGCTGGTAGCAGTTCTCCCTTATCGTTTATGGCACCTACTGCTTGAAGTGCTGTAATAGTCTGTTCGTCTTGCTCGTCTTTCAATATAAGAGTGATAAGCTCGTCATCCAAGACCTGTCCTGGGGCAAGACCTTTTAAAAGGGCTGCTCTTAGCTGCTGGCCGCCACCTGTAAGCGAGTATGAATTTCCAAAAGGTAATGAAAATGTTAGAAGCCTCATGGCTTCCAACTCATAAATCTCGTTACGTTCAAAAGGTAAAAGCGACTTTTTGCCAGGGCCAGGAGGACACTTTCTAAGCCCCTCCATCAATGGACGAGTAAGAAATATCTGTGGCAATGCCTCATCGTATGCCTCCAATATGGATTCTGCAATGGGAAGCAACCTGCCATCTTCTGCCATTCCGCGCTTTTCAAGCTCTGCAAATATCTCTGGCTGAACCTTTATATCTCCCTGGGCCGATCTGGCTACCTCTATCATGGAGATGATCTCTGAGCCTATAAACTTAAAATTGTCCTGCCATTTGTCTATCTCCCCAACCTTGTTGAAACACTCCTCCAACGCCTCTGCTATCATGTGGCCAGGCTGAGAAAGCTCAAACCTCTCATCTTCTTCCATCACAAGGCCTGCAAACTCCAAATGGCTAAGAAACTCAAGATCATCTTCTGTGAGCTCATCTAGTGCCTTATCAAGGGATAAGCCCTCAGCCCACTTGTCTTTAAGCCTCATTAGCAACAAGGCGTGTTTTTTAGTAATTATCATAAAAAAATCCTCCTTTTCCACCAATTCTAAGATAAATTTTAAATATTGCACCTTGCAACATAACACTATAACCTTCCGTTGGAATCAGAATAAACACTCTTTGGCCATTGTCCACAAAATCAGGAGGAAAAATGGTATTTGATCCAAAGATTTTTTTCACGGTATTTGGCACGGTATTCTTATCAGAACTTGGAGACAAAACGCAACTGGCTACCTTCTTGTTTGCTTCAACAGAAAAAGGGGCACTGTGGAGTGTATTTCTAGGTTCAGCAGCAGCCTTGGTGCTCTCGTCCGGCATTGCCGTAGTGGCCGCTGGTGTAATCACAAAATATCTCAATCCCTCACTCATCCAGACCATTGCCGGTATTGGCTTCATTGTCATTGGGATATGGATCTTGATAAATCGTTCCTAGTTTTATAGAACTTGAAGAAAGTAAATTGAGAGTAGTTTCAAAATCAAAAATAACAAGGAGGTGCCTGGCGTGGGCTTTTCTGACAAGATAAGGGTATTAAACGTGAATCTTTCAACGAGAGAGATAACTAGAGAGGAGCTTGATGCAGAAGTATCTAAAAAATTCATTGGTGGCAGAGGGGCTGGCACCTACCTGCTAAGCACCTTGTTGAAAGATGATGTTGACCCTTTGTCTCCAAACAATCCGCTGATATTTGCAACCGGGCCACTTACGGGAACTGCGGCTCCTACAGGTGGACGATACATGGCCTTGTGCAAAAGCCCCCTTACAGGTCTTGTGGCATCTTCCAATTCAGGTGGACAATTTGGGGCGGAACTCAAGCGGACAGGAACCGATATCATATCAATAGTTGGTAAGGCCAGCGCTCCTGTATATCTTGCAATAGATGATGAAAAGGTAGAGTTGCGGGATGCATCACATCTTTGGGGAACAGATACACATTTTACAACAGAGACTTTGAAGCAGGAACTTGGCTGGGAAAAGGCCAAAGTAGCCTGCATAGGACCGGCAGGCGAGAATATGGTCCGCTTTGCCTGCATAATAAACGATAAACACCGTGCTGCAGGACGATCTGGAGTAGGGGCGGTAATGGGCTCCAAAAATCTCAAGGCCATAGTTGTCAAGGGCTCAAAGAGGCCTGAAGCCAACGACCAGGAACGCTTCATGGAGATAGTCAAGGCCAGGGTAAAACTTTTACAAGACCATCCAGTAACAGGACAGGGCCTAGCTGCCCTTGGAACCAAGGTCCTCGACAACATTATCAACGAACATGGCGCTTACCCCACCAGAAACTTCCAGACTGGTGTCTTTGAATCTACAGACGAGGTCTGCGGGGAGGCTCTGGTTGAGAAAGGATATCTAAAAAAGAACCGGGGATGTTATGCATGCCCGATAAAATGTGCACGGGTAACAGAGCTGCCTACAGGCTCAAAGGGTGAAGGGCCAGAATACGAAAGTGGCTGGGCGCTTGGGGCTGCAACAGGTGTAAAGGATCTGATTGCCATCACAGAAGTCAACTATATGTGTAACCTTTATGGACTAGATACCATTTCTTGCGGACTGACAATAGCATGCGCCATGGAACTTTATGAAAAGGGGCTGATTAAAAAGGACGATTTGAAAGGTGGGCCTGCCATGGTGTTTGGAAGCAGTGAGGCACTAATATATTACACCAAACAGACTGCACTCAAACAAGGAATTGGCTCACGGCTTGCCGAAGGATCCATGCGACTTGCCCAGGAATGTGGAGCACCTGAGTACTCCATGACGGTAAAAGGCCAGGAACTTCCAGCTTACGATCCCCGCGGCGTGCAAGGGCAGGGGCTATCCTATGCAACCTCCAACAGGGGAGGATGTCATGTCAGGGGGTATCTCATAGCTCCAGAGGTCCTTGGAATTCCAGAAAAGCTCGATCCTCAGGCAACACAGGGCAAGGCCCAATGGGTAAAGGTGTTTCAAGACCTTACGGCTGTCATAGATTCCATGGGATTATGTTTGTTTACCTCTTTTGCGCTAGGCGCAGAAGACTACCTTGCCATTCTCAATGGTTTTACTGGCTTTGACTACAGCCTGGATGAGATGATGGAATGTGGAGAACGGATATGGAATCTGGAGCGTATGTTGAACATGCGCTTTGGCATGACGAGCCAATCGGATACGCTTCCAGAACGCCTTCTCAAAGAACCCATGCCTGAAGGTCCACAAAAGGGCAATACTGTACGCCTTGAGCAAATGCTGCCTGAATACTACAGCCTACGAGGATGGAGTGAGGATGGAGTGCCCCAAAAAGAGACCTTGCAAAGACTTGGCATAGATGGACTGTAATAGGTGGCCATTAAAATCAAGATATTTGGTCTCTTGCGCCTTAATTCAGGCCTGAAGGAGCTAGAGTTAGAGGCAGGTAAGGGCACGAGAAGGCTTGGTGACATACTTTATGAGCTTGGTAGTTACAAAGGTCTTGAGCCTTTAAAAGAGCTTGCTAGCTCAAACATGAAAAATGGATCTCCTTTTATCATAATGGTTGATGGCACCAACTGGATGCAGTTAAAGGGTCTTGATAGTGTAGTCAAGGACGGGCAAGTCGTTTCCATCTTTCCGCCAAGCGCAGGGGGTTAGGCATCTTTTCCAGACAACTTCCAATTGTAGGTGAGAAGGGGCAGAAAAAGCTTGCCGCCTCTACAGTTACAGTATGTGGACTTGGAGGCCTCGGTACTGCTGTTTGCCAATGTCTGGCTAGGGCAGGTCTAGGAGGCCTTGTCCTAATTGATTATGACAAAGTACAGCTTTCTGACCTAAACAGGCAGATTCTTTATACAAACTCAGACTTAGGCCTTCCAAAGGTTGATGCAGCCTACAAAAGACTCAAGGAGATAAGGAGTGATATACGGCTGCAAAAACATTGCTACAGATTATCTCAAGGTCAGCTTTCTAAATTTTCACTAAATACCAATATCGTTGCTGATTGCCTGGACAACCTTCCCTCTCGCATACTCCTGGATGATATGTGCAAGAGGGAAAAGGCAGTATTAGTCCATGCAGGAATAGATGGTATGTTTGGTCAGCTGGTCACCATTTTGCCAGAATCATCTTTACGCCTAAGAGACATCTATGGCGGGGTGACTCTTAACCAAAAAGAATCTTCTGCATTATGTTCATGCTCCATGGTGGTAGGAGCCATCCAGACCATTGAAATAATAAACTTTATACTTCACGGCAAAAAAGGGCTTCGCTTCTCAAACAAGATCGCAAGTATCGATCTACACAGCTTCAGCATAGAGTTTATCAAACTAAAGAGATAGAAAGATCTGGCCCTTTTTCAAGGTCAGGCACAACTTTTTCTGACTAGCTGGCATAATTAATGTCTGTGGCCAGCTCCACAGGCGGTACAAGTCTTTCTTTTTTCAATGGGGCATTCAACTATATTCCAGCAAGGGGCATATTCCAGCAATCTTTTTATGCCGGCAATACTTATTCCCTGATCATGGATCATGTAGCGGATACACTTGATCCACTGAATATCATTCAATGAGTAGTATCTCCTGCCAGCCTTTCTAAAAGGTTTTACCAGTCCTTCATCTTCATAAATCCGCATTGTTCTTGGATGAATCTCCAGCATGGCTGCTGCTGTACCTATGCTGAAAAGGGGTTGTTCAGGATCGATACCCTGAAATTCACCGCCTGTTACTGCTGTACCTGCTTTGCCTATATTCAAAACACCCTTATTTTGCTTTGAAGTGTCTTTCATTTTTGTCGTTCTCATGGCTCTAACCTCTTTGAAGGCAAGGGAGGCAAGGCCTCCCTGCCTCTTTATGCTTCTAATGATGATCAGTGTCGTTGAAGACCTTACCAAAGAGCCTTTCTCCTGCTATGAATCCAGCAAGACAGAGTGCTACAGCCCCTGCAACTATTATCATCTCACCTACTGAAGGCACATAGCTTAGATATTTGGGCAGATTGTCCCAGCCGTAAAATACAGGGGTCTGCTGACCTGCAACTACTAGGTCGTATCTCTGGATGAATGCGCCTACTAGTGCCATGAGAGAAGCTGCTGCCATGGCTGAAATGTTCTTCATCTGGGTACCGATGAGGATAAAGAGTGGCAGTACAAGACCGATTACAGTTTCAAAAACCCAGAAGTTCATGGACAATGGACCTTTAAGCAGATTCTCTGCAGCGAGCCTTGCCATCTCGTTTCCTCCTACAAAGAGGGATATAAAGCGCCATACGGTTGCAACTATGAGGAGGAACAGGGTAAGAGCCAGGACCTTGCCAGCCATTTGCAGGCCAGAGTAGGTCTTTTCGTCAAGCTTCTTACCACGCATCTTGTTGGACAGATGTGTAAAGAGAATAATAGCTGCTGCTCCACTCATGAATGCAGAACACAGAAAGTAAACGGGCAACTGTGCACCGTACCAGAATGGGCGTGCAGACAGTGTAGCAAATACAGCGCCCAGGTTGGTATTGGCACCAACTTCAGCAAGGGCACCTATCACACCAATAGCCAGTGCAATCTTCCAGTTCCTTGTGAGGATGGCAAAAAACTCTACAAACATGCAACCCACTGCGAGTCCATAAAGGGTCCCCATCCACCAGATGTTGGACGAAAAGTTTGGAGAAATCACGTTGTAAAGCAACATCC
The DNA here is from genome assembly GCA_027068235.1 of Deltaproteobacteria bacterium. GTDB lineage: Bacteria > Desulfobacterota > Dissulfuribacteria > Dissulfuribacterales > QOAL01 > JAADCZ01. The sequence goes on from JAMOUE010000409.1 coordinate 10,633, forward strand.
TGTGGGGGCTTTCAAGCTCAAGGCCAATGCAAAGAAACGCCGAGAGAATGGTGATAATTGAAAGAAATACCGCTCTGTTACCCAGAGTCGCAAGCTTGTTACCGCCAAAGGAATGGCCCAATGCTGCCAGCAGACAAAGGCCAGTAGATGTTATGGCAAAAAATGCATAGGTCGAAATAAGTATTCCCCAAGGAACCTCTCTTGTTACTCCATATACGTTATGGTGCCCAACGGCAAAGGCGTATATACCAGTTGCCAAAGCTGCACCTACTACGACAAGACAGGCCAATAGTGCCAAATTGATTTTGGGCTTTGCAAGAGTTGGTTCAGCAAGTGTGTCCATTGAAATGTTAAGTGCCATGATATTACCTCCCTTTAAAAGTGTTTTTTTGTGGACAAAATGACAGGGCTACGCTGCCTCAGGCTCATCCATGTCTTCCCTGTTTCCAAGGGACATGATTGCCAAAAAGGCTGGGATGGCAGAAAAGGGCCCGAGAACCACAAAGAGTAAGAAACTCAACGTGAACCAGAAACCCTCTGAAAGGGCCTCGCCACGGGCCAAGAAGTTACTTTTTCTGCCGTCATCAAGATGAAGTTTTTTAGAAATGTTTGTTAGGGCGCTCATTTTTCATTCTCCTTTCCATGTTTTCAGGCCGCCACCTGAATGAAGGGTCTGGAAAGGGCCGCCACCCTTTCCATCTTTTGTGTCCCATTTCGTAAATAGATAGTGCATCAGGCGTGCCACAAAGACGCACAACAAGGCCTACAAAAAACAAACTCCTATAAAATCAGCATGTTAATAAATTAAATATTTTTTTCTTAAATATTTATACAATATTTTTATTAGATTTTATCTCCCAAAAGGGCTTAAAATAAGTCCATTTCTAAAAATCTCTGACTAAAAATTCGTCCACAAATCTTAACCATCAAGACATACAAATTTCGTACTTTTGGAGCAGCATTTAAGGGAATAAGTAGGGTTTGGGGGTGCATGGCCCTGCCTCGAGATTATCACATGGCACTTTTCCAGAAAAATTGGGCGTATTTTTCGCCCCGCATTTGACAAAACGCATTGTGGCCACCACATGAATTACTTGAATTTCAGCAGGTTATAAAACATACAATAAAAAATCTATTTTGACCGCCCTAAAAATCCCTTCCGTATTTAGAAAAAATATTTCCGCTATACTTGACAATTACAATTTATAATGTTAGTAGCTTTGTTAACTTGTTTTTATGGCTCTAACAATTCTGTAACAAAGCATTCTTATGCAAAGGGGGTGATACTTGAATGGGGGTTTAAGAACCACTCCAATATTTCAATCCAATCTCTTTTCCATGTTTTAAGAGCAGGCCGCCACCTGCAACAATAAATGCAAAAGGAGTAGAAAAATGAAGGGTATCTTATTTTTGGTTCTCTGGCTTACCTGTGCATCTTTACACACATTATACGATCTCAAGGTAAAGCCATTTTTGCAGCGCAAAAAAGATGAATGGGGAGCTCCCATAGATTAAAACGCGCTGGCTTGTAACTTAACCAAACACTATTCAAACCAAAAGGAGTCTGTGTCCCATGTCCAACTCAACCAATATTCAACTCAAAGATTACCTTACCATCCAAGACAAAGGATTTGCATTCAACGGCAGCATAGCCATATTAGGCTTTCTCACTGCAGCAGGTATAGCCTTTGGACTTCATGCCTTATATGCTGGCCATGATCATGTTTATGGAGTAACCAGAGATGTGCCCTGGGGACTTTTGATCGCAGCATACGTATTTTTTGTTGTAACCTCTACAGGTTTGTGTCTTGTTTCTTCCCTCGGTCATGTATTTGGCTTTAAAAGCTTCCATGAAATTGGCAAAAGGGCCGTCTACCTTGCCATATGCACCATAATAAGCGGTTTTCTCGTTATCTCCTTTGAGATAGAAAATCCGTGGAGGATGGCAATCTATAACGTCATATCTCCCAATCTAACCTCCAACATCTGGTGGATGGGAACTCTGTATGGCGCCTATCTTTTTTTCATGGTTTCTGAATTTGCATTGCTCGTAAAGAGAAGACACAGGGCAGCCGGAATCTTAGGATTACTTGGAGTTGTAGCTGGAATAGCTGCCCATAGTAACCTTGGAGCCGTTTTTGGACTCTTAAATGGAAGGGAATTCTGGCACGGACCTTACATGCCTATCTACTTTATAGCATCTGCCCTTATGTCAGGATGCGCAGCCATACTATTTTTTACCTATATAGCCCACAAGATAAATGGCAACCCCATAAATCAGCAAATGAGGGACTCTCTGGCTGCCACAGGCAAACTGGGAATGCTTCTAATGGCCACCCTTATGTTCTTTGTCACCTGGAAGGTGTTGTCAGGAATAGCTGGCTATCCGCCTGGCAAGTTTGAGGCAATGATGACCTTAGTTAGCGGAAGCTATGCTTCAAATTTTTGGTTTGGAGAGATTTTTTTAGGCATGGCCTTACCATTTTGCATCCTTCTCCTTACAAAAGCCAAATCTCCTAAATGGGCCTTTTGGGCAGGCTTAGTATCCATGGTGGGTATCTTTTTTATGAGATATGACTTGGTAGTGGTAGGCCAGTTGGTGCCAGCCTTTCATAGCCTCGGTGTTGAAGAGCACAATATCATACTTTCGTATTCTCCATCTCTTCATGAAATAGTCATTACCGTGGGGGCAATGAGTTTTTGTGGTCTTATGTTTTTGGTTGGAGAAATGCTCTTTAACGGCCATAAAACACATTAATGGAGGAGCGAGGGGGTTATGGATAACAATTCAAGACAACATTGCTTAAAGGCAAAACTATTGAGTGCCAGTGTTGTAGCGAAAATACTTCAAATAAACATTTCAACCTTAAGAACCTATGAATTGGAAGGGTTAATATACCCAGAATATATTGGTGGTCAAAAGGGCTTTAGTATCGAACAAATAAATTGGATTTCGTGTCTGCGACATATGATTCAAGACAAAGGCATAAGCATACCTGGATTAATCCGCCTGTTAAAGTTGGCACCATGCTGGGAAATAGCCCAATGCCCTCATGAGACAATAAACACTTGCAAGGCTCGTGCTTTTTCCATGAAACATCTTACCACCAACAAAGAGAAGGTGTCTGATAACAAGGATCATGCCTCTCCCTTAAAATATTATAATGAATGTAACTGCTTGAACCAGGCCATTCATTAAGAAATAAAAAGCCAAAATCGACTTTGATAAGGGGCTATAAATCATATAGCCCCTTCGAAAGAACTAATTTCCACTTTCACGGAAAGAATTTTTTCAACCAATTTCTTGCATCAAATTCTACTTCCTTTCATCGTTCCCCTCCATTCTCAAATAGCTATTTAGATACTCCTAAAAGCCAAACAGCCTATTTTACCTAAAGAATCCCATCAATAGCGGCCTCTCTTCTCGGACTCAAAACAATCCCAAGCCAAAGCAAAAGGCAGCACTTTGCGCCAAAACTAGTCAAACTATTAAACATCACAACATATAAAAACAGAGGAGATTATAAATTTTCAATTTCATTAACATGCTATTTTTAAAGGCAAAATCGAAGGTTTTTGTGAAAAGACTCATAATTCTCCCTCTTTGGTCCTTGGGTTGCAAAATAGCATCACGTTTTAGGAGGAAGGGCACTTTTTGAGCTTTAGAAACAGAAAGGCCCCAAGTGGCGGCTTGGGGCCTAAAAAATGAGCGCCCTCCAGGGAGGATTGAAAGATGCCCTAATTTTTAGATGCCTAATCGTGTTTTGTCAAGACAAAATAAATTTTAAGAGGAGGAGTTATTATTATGGCCAATGCAATTTCTGCTTTAACAGCCTGGGTAGAACCACGGGTAGCAAAACCAAAACTCACCATTGCTGCCCTGGCCTTATTGGGAGTGGTAGGAGTAGTACTTATTATTGGAATTTATGGATTCTTTTTTGGCCATGAACATTTATATGCCGTTACAAGGGAAATTCCCTGGGGTATTCTCATCTCAAACTATGCATCCTTTGCCATCATTTCCACTGGCCTAGTTTTAATAGCTGCCATGAGCCACGCATTTGGAGGTAATCCGTTGGCTCCACTGGCCAACAGGGCTGTATATTTGTCAATTATAACTATCTTTGCAGCCTTTCTATCAATTGGAGTGGAGCTAGAAAGTCCTCACAGAATGCTACTCTACAACATAATATCGCCAAACTTTACATCAAATATCTGGTGGATGGGTACCCTTTACGGCCTTGCTGTAGGATGCATGTTACTAGAATTCTTTGGTATTCTAACAGGCAGTTGGAAAATGGCACTCTACATCGGTGTACTGGGAGCCTTGGCAGAAGTGGGGGCAAATTCAAACCTTGGTGCAGTATTTGCTACTTTAGCTGCTAGGCCATTTTGGTATGGAGCACAATTACCCGTCTTCTTTCTCTGTTCGGCAGTAATGAGTGGGGCAGCTTGCATCATCCTTTTTACTCACCTTGCCTACAAGATTAGAAATGAAAAAATGGATGAGAAAAACTTTATTGCAGTCCGTACAGCAGGAAAAATCTTGGCCCTTACCCTTTTCCTGATCGCAATTGCAATTACGTGGCGCCTTATCGTCCTTATGACAGACGGTGAATTAGCAAAACTTGCTGCCATAAACCTTTTGAAAGGTCCTCTGTCAACCAACTTTTGGGTATTTGAAATCATAATTGGAATCGTTATGCCGCTGGTTATCCTGGTAGGAACCCAACTAAATAACCTGATGGCCATGTCCGCTGCATCGCTCATGGCCCTAGTTGGTGGTTTTTTTCAAAGATTCGATCTCGTTGTCAACGGTCAAACAACACCGGTCTTCTATGGTTGGGACAACCTACCAAGCTTTATGCATTACATGCCTTCACCTGCTGAGCTTTTGGTGGTTGCAGGTTCCATCTCCCTGACTGTAGCTGGCTTTTTACTAGGTGAGCGATTTTTTGGAAAAGTCTTTTCAGTAAGTGAGCATTAAAAAGAGCTGAAATAATTTAAGGCATCTTTAGCAAGATGCATGAAGGGCCTTTTAAGATACCCACTAATCTTGCAGGCCTCGTGAAACAACATGAGGCCTGCCAAACTTTGAAAAAAGGGATATGCTGACCGTGCCAGACAGGGAAATCCAAGCGACAAAAGATTCAAACGAGGCCGAAAAGTCATCATCTAGAAAGGAAAAGGTTGATATTGATACTGGTTTTGATGGTGTAGAACCTGATAAGGCCATATTTCCAATCGGTACCGCTGCTTCAATGCTTGAAGTCCACCCAAGAACCCTCAGAATATATGAAGACGAAGGCCTAGTAAAACCAGGCAGACGCGGGGGACGGCGTTACTATAGCTTAAACGACATTCAATGGATCAAGTGTCTGCGCCATATGATCCATGATCAGGGAATAAGCATTGCGGGAATAAAAAAGCTTATGCAATACACCTCATGCTGGAACATAGTAGACTGCCCCATGGAACAGCGCAAAAAATGCACGGCTTACAAATCCTCTGGAATTGGCATGAAGACTGGAGAGTGACAACAACACCTAACGATCTTCTCTACTATCCCTCCTAATCAACCAATGAACGTAACCCCTGCGGCTTAGAAATTATAGCCTTAGCCCCTGCTTCCTCAAGTTCCTTTCTATCTCTAAAACCCCAAAGAACTCCTACAGGGAACATCCCTGCACTGGATGCTGTAAGCATATCGATGGAGGTATCTCCCAGGTAGAGAAATGCATCTGGGGGAAATCCCAAAATCTTTGCAATCTCCAAGGCCCCTGTCGGGTCTGGCTTTCTTGGAACGCCGGGCCTGTCTCCAAACACCAAATCAAAAGGCCAGTTTCCAAGATATCTCTCCACACACAACTTGGTAAAATCATGGGGCTTGTTAGAGAGCACAGAAAGGCGCAGCCCCTTTTCAACAAGGTAATCTAGTAACTTATCTATCCCCTCATAGAGCTTGGTATTCTTGTCCCAATTTTGTGCATAGTCCTTTAAAAAATCCTTATGCAGGCTCTCTAATAGCTTGGCGTCATTTCGAACACCTTCAGGAACTGCGCGCCTGACAAGCGTACTTGCTCCATCTCCCACAAAATAACGGTAGCTATCTTCTGGATGAGTGGGCATACCATTTCTCTCAAGTACCCTGTTCATGGAAAGGGCCAAATCCTTCAATGTATCAAGAAGGGTGCCATCAAGATCGAACAATACAGCCTTATATCTTCCCATATCTATTTCCTTTCTCTAGCAAATTGGTGCCACTTTTCTACCAGAAGGTGTCTTTTAAAATCCTCTTTCATTTGCTTCTACTTATACTCTTCAAGCTGGTGCCACGGCAAGTTTGTTGACATCATTGTAAATCCTTGCCCAAATCCTGGTTTGATTCCACTATATTCAGGGAATTTGACGAACTAGATGCAAATGCTATTTTATGACAACAACCTGACAGGAGGCGTTTATGGACACAATCACATGCATAAAGACCCGACAAAGCATAAGGGCATTTCTCAAAGAGCAAGTGCCAGAAGAGACCTTGAAGGAGATTATCCAGGTGGCTTCGTGGAGTCCATCTTACAAAAACACCCAACCTTGGGAAGTAATGATTGTATCAGGTGCGAAAAAAGAGGCCCTTTCTGCCATGCTAGTGGAGCTGCTCGAAAAGGGAGAACCGCCAACTCCAGACATTCCAGAACCTGAGTCGTGGCCAGGCCCTCAGCAGGAGCGTATCCGTCATCTCGTCGAGACAAGGAAAAAGGCCTTTGGGATAGATTTGTCTGATCCTAAGGTGATAAAAGGAGCAAAAAAGGCCAATTTCAGATTTTACGGGGCTCCACATGGAATCTTTTTGTATCAGGATAAGGAGCTACCCCTTTGGTCTCTATTTGATATTGGGCTTTTTGCTCAAAGCCTAATGCTTGCAGCTCATGAAAAGGGGCTTGGCACTGTACCCCAGGCCTTTGTAACCGACTATGCAAAACAGACAAAGGAATTCTTGGGCATACCAGAGTCTAAAAGATTGGTTCTTGGCATATCTATCGGATACCCCGACATGGAAGCACCGGCAAACAAGATTCGAACAGACAGGGTCCCACTTGATGAAATACTAAAATTCTCATCATGATATTATCTGTGGGCAGCCCCTAAAGAAGTAGCCCGTAGTCCAAACTACAGATGACAAATTTATTGCTGCTGTAAGTGCGCGCAAAGTGCAGCGGTCTCCATCACTTTTTTATTCAATAGATCTTGCACTCTAATATTTTCTATCATAAATGAAGACGTCACTACTTTAAGCACAGATGATAAGGAACGAGAGGAGAAAACCAACCATGAAATCAAAAATCCTTATTGCTTTTATTGTATCCATCTTTGCCTTGACCTTTTTTTCTACTATTTCGTTTGCTGACGAAATCATTCTTAAAAACGGCGATAGACTCTCTGGAAAATTGGTATCCATGGAGGAAGGTAAATTAATCTTCAACACCTCATATGCTGGCGACATCACCGTTAATTGGAGTGAGATCAAAACCATAAAAACGGATGGCCAAGCAGCAATCCTTTTGAACAATGGAAGCCTAATAAAAGGGGCCTTGCAACCTACCAAAGATAACAAGGTGATGGTTGATACATCTTCCTCACTTGGAACTCCCCCCTTGGATCTTGGTGAAGTAGCTGCCATCAACCCAGAGCTTCTGCCACAGGAAGTAAAGCTGACAGGAAGGGCAGATGTGGCAATTGCGCTTAGGTCGGGCAATACCGATACATCCACATATAACCTAAGTGGTGAAATCCAGGCCCGTTCAAAAAAGAGCCGTTACACCCTTGGTGGTGAATACAATCGGGAAGAAGATCACGACAAAACAACCGTCAACAACTGGCTGGCCTATGCAAAATATGACCATTTCCTGACTGAGAAATTATACGGATACGTCAATACGGTATTTGAAAAGGACAAAATGGCAGATCTAAACTTGAGATCTTCCATTGGATTAGGGCTTGGATATCAGGTATGGGAGTCTGAAAAGACCAATCTAGCACTGGAAGCAGGCCTATCCTATGTAAATGAAGATTACGACGTGGGAAGCGATAGTAATTATGCCGCCTTCCGCTGGTCAGTGGATTTTGACCGCTATATCTGGGATGATTTCCTGCAATTTTTCCATTTCCATGAAGGTACTATAGGACTTGAGGACACAAGTGATATTACAATCAGGAGCCGTACGGGCCTGCGTATGCCTCTAAAAAATGGATTTTCTGCCAACATGCAATACAACTGGGATTGGGATAACACACCTGCCCCTGGAAAAGATTCTGTTGATGAAGCCTTTATAGTAGGGCTTGGTTATGAATTTTAAATAGATCAAACCTGCAATAATTAGGTAATAACAGGCTACCTCTAAGACTTTGTGCGAAAATTAGGCACATGCCGCCACAATAAAAAAAGGGCAACAACTTTTAGAGGTAGCCTTTAAGTATTACTGAGAGCCGTTTTTAGATGATATGAGCTGTCTATTACAGGCCCAGACGGGCCGGAAAGCAATCCTCCTTATCATTGCAGAGGCGGCGCAGCTGCTGCGAGCGATTTCCAACTACCCTGCTCCTTCAGTGGAGATTGCTTCGTCGGCGCATTCGCACCTCCTCGCAATGACAGCAATCAATTTGTCTTCTCTTTTACGCTCTTAGTAATAAAACAGTTTTAGAAAGGAGCCTGTAGAATATCCTTTAAGGACTACTTTTGTAATTATTAGATGGAAAACTTGAGCTTGAAATTTAGCTTAACAGCAAAACCTTCACTTATTTCCACTTTGCAGGTTCAGACAAAACAAATTTGACTGTCTTCAATAAAATACTCTATACAATCTAGAAAAGCGCAACATCTAATCCCTTATTGGCGGGTGGGAGGCAGTTCTTCTACATCCTTTTTTAACTCGCCAATCTGGATACCAAGTGCAACACACTGACGTCCTTCCATGCACGCCTTTACATCTTCTTCATCAAGATAGTGGTCAAGTTTTTTACCTTTTCGCTCCAAATGAATAACCCAACTCTTCTTTTCCTCATCATACTCTGCATCCAAATTTATTCCACACTGGCCAATATCAGGATATATTTCCTGAATTTTCTTGCAAAGTTCCTCTTTGTTCATGGCGTCCTCCTTACTTTTTATTTGCAGCCTTATTCATTAGGACTTTTATTATAAGATAAGTAACTTCCGTGGCGGTGCAACAAGATTTATTTTATTTTTGAGCACCCTTGACTAACAAAACAACTTTTGTGAAATGAGAAAACTACAACGAACTTGTACTGAGAATGGTTTAGTTCATCTTTTTGTCTATGGAACCCTGAAAAGGGGCTACAATAACCACTATTATTTAGCTCGTGGGAAAAGTATATATCTAGGTAAGGCAGAAACCGTTGATGCCTTTGCATTATATGTGGGCAGATATCCCTATGTCACACCTCAAGAACCAATCTGCCCCATAAAAGGTGAACTATATGCCGTAGACCAAAATACACTTGCCCAAATCGATCTACTAGAAGGACACCCCACCTATTACAAAAGACGACTGACAAAGGTCAGGCTTCAAGAAGATGGTTCCATTGTTGATGCGTTTCTATACTTTCATGAAAATCCTGAAGGCAAACTAGTACCATCTGGCCTATTCATAAAATGATATCAAACGGTATTTCCAGGCAATTCTTAATTACCTTCTCCCTCGGCCAAAATACTATAGACCTCTGGAGGAGACATCCCTGCCTTTGCAGCAATCTCTTTTAATGTTTCATTGGCTGTAGCAGCAATACCTGCCTTTTTAAGGCGTATTAGCAGATCCTGAACATTTACATGATAGGTATTGGCTATATCATTAATAGACATCCTACCTGTACCAGGAGGAGGCATTTTAGGCAGACGTGTAACACCACCATTTAATGAAGAATCTTTCATCGCCTTCATTGCCAAGGCAAATATCTGAGATGGGCTAGTTCCGGCCTTTCTGGCAAGTTCCTTCAGGTTTTCTTGGCCTGAGTCTACTTGTATGCCACTTTTTCGTAAGGCCTCAATAAACCTCTTTGGCTCAACGCCCAAAAATCTGGCAAGCCTATTTACTGGCACCAATTCAGCATGACCAAAAGGAGGATTCCCATATTTCCTTGTTTGAGACTGCTTTACAAACTCCTTTAAGTCTATAAGTTGTTTCATGGGAGGCACTTGATAGTAAGAAGAGAGACAAAATATCAGGGTTAAAAACAAGGAGCCCAATAAAGTGGGGATAGGTGAAACACCTTTTAGCTTCTTCTGTAAATAAGCCACTATTATCTGCCAGTTTAGATAGAGGTGAATCAATCCTGCAAAAGAGAATAAAGTTCCAGCACACAGATGGAGATTATCCCACTGTTCTTTAGAAAGGCCCCATAATTTCCAATCAGACCAAAAAGCGACTCTACCGTGCGGTTCAATGAATAGAACAACACTGGACACAAGCAATACAATAAATGACCATAACAAAGTTAAGGAGATGAAACGTTTGAACATGATCAAGTGCTCCTCAAATAGAATTTTTAAATCCTACAGCTCATTAAACTTGATTACTCAAATAAAATCTTCTACTAATTTGTATTTGATACAGCCTAGCTCATAATACAGAACATTTAATGAAAAAAAAGGCGTCAGGACTGAGGGGGTGGTCCTAACGCCTGTAACGAGGATCTATATATGATGCGGAGGGGAACTAGCTATTATTTTTGTTCTGTGCACCATTCCCCATGGAGCCTCTCCAAAGAGGAGTTCCATCAACACTATCACGCAACTCAATTGACTGACCATCAACTGTTACGCTGGTAGCTATCAACTTGGTGCTGCCATCAGAAAATGTAACCTCATAACCAGTTACAGTAATTGCCTCTCCGACCTCAGGACGTGCAACAGATGAGGCATCCCAGAACTTGACTGGTCCCATACCATAAACTGTCACAATTTCACTACCTGTATCTATTGCAATACCTTGGCCCTGAATACCAACGGATGCCACTACGCCTGAAACTGTTACTGGAATACCATCATAAATGGATACTACAGGTCCTGTTCCATCCATTGCTCCATTACCGTTGCCAGCAATGGCTCCGCTGCCTAAACTAACTACTGATAAAAGTATTGTTAAACAGATAACCGCCAAATTCCTTCCTGCTTTCATGTTTTATTTCCTCCTTTTTTGTTGTTAAGCTGGCCAGCTTGTACCTACTCTTATTCACTTGGCGTGCCAACAACACCCAAGAGGAATTATCCACATAAAAACAGTAGGTTATACCAATTAACACCTTCTTAGTGATAAAAAATAATCGACAAACCAAACCTTTCTATCGCCACTTTCGTCGATGAAAAAGACAAAAGAGACCTTTCAGTATCTTGCTCAGTATCAAGAAGTGATATAGTTACAGTCCAAAGACAAATCCAATCAACTCAAATTAGTCTTCTTCTAGACTTCTACAATCTCAGACAAAGTCTACAGATCAAGCTGTAAAATCAATCATATTTCAGGAAAAAAGTAGTGGTAAAATCTGGGAATTTGTAGAATTTTTAATGGCCAACATGACATCAAAACTTAAAAAGAAACAGAAACTTGTAATATTTGAGGAACGCGGCTCTGGTGATTACAAGATAGCTGGAATAGAGGTCTATGGAAAGAATCTAGAGATAGTGAAGGTGGTAAATGTTGATCTTATTTTGCCTCCTGTAATTGATGAGCCCGAGGAGTACATCACGTCTGATTTTACAGGTGATCTGGTGCTAAACTTTTTGAAACACCCTGATCTATCTGAATATCTTGTAAAACTATGTAACCAAAAGGGTATCCCGGTTATTGCCTCGGGACAGCATATCCCAGGGGCTATTTGTCCTTTTACCTGTTGTGGACTTGGTAAAAAGGAGGGGCTTGGAGCATACGGACAACAGTTTGGGCTTCCAGAATATGATATAGTAGAAATAGAAGATGACAGGATTAAAGAGTTACAGGTCAAAAGAGCTGCCTCGTGTGGGGCCACGTTTCAAGTCATAAAAGAAATTGTAGGACTTCCAGTTGATGAGGCCCCAACTGTTATCTCAAGACAGATTCAATACTTATGTCTTTCCGACCCGTCAGATTTTGACCCGGTAACAGGTAAAAGTGCCCTTCACTTTGCAGGGGAAGTCCACAAATCCGCCCTTAAAAGAGCAATAGATAAGGCCCTCAAAGAAAAAGACCATGGCTCTTGTTAACATCGAAAGTGCACTTAGAAAGATAGTTAATACCTTAAAAAAGGCCGAACCTGGCACAGGTCTTGAAGTCCTCTCCTACAAAAGAAATCGGGGGATAACTATAATTAAGGAAACGCCAGACTCTTTTTATCTTAGAGAGAGGGGATATCTTGACCAGGAATTTCAGTGCGCCTTTCGCGAGTTGCAACGGCATCTCAAATCTATGATGAAAAGGGAGTTTCCCCGCAGCAGAAAGGTTCGCATATACACCTTGACAGACCCTAGCCAGGTGGGGTTAACAAGAAAAAAATTGTAGACATTACCATTAGGATGACAACCTTTGAACCCAAAGTCTCTTGACAAAGGTTATGGCTGCATGTAAACAGTGAGACAGTTTTTTGAATTCTGGTTCATCCCGATTGAGGCATTCTCTAAGCCTTTTTGCAAGGGGAAGTAATGTCATGGACATTACAGTCTCGTGAACCAGTCGTTGGAAATCCATAACAAAACATAGGAGATCACCAATGAAAGAAGTTAGAATTCATGGCCGAGGCGGACAGGGAGGTGTTACCTCTGCTGAACTAGTTGCTACCGCCGCAATTGCTGAAGGAAAGTATGCCCAGGCCTTCCCCAGCTTTGGCCCTGAGAGAAGGGGTGCACCCGTTGCAGCATTTATTCGGGTTAGCGACAGCCAGATCAGGACCAGGGAGAAGGTTTACCATCCAGACATTGTGATGGTTTTGGACCCATCCCTGCCAGGGTTGGTAAATGTGGCCGAAGGCCTTAAGGATGATGGAATAGTCATTCTTAACACAGAGCTATCTGCAGATCAGGTTAGGGAAAAGTTTGGGATTCAGGCCAAGCTGGCAATGGTGGATGCAACCAAAATCGCCTTAGAAGAACTTGGCTTGCCCATCACCAACACCACCATGCTTGGCGCACTTCTCAAGGCCACAGGCATAGTAGACAAGGATGCCCTATTTGAGGCCCTTGAGAAACGTTTTGGCAGATTGGCAGAGAAGAACAAGGCCGCTTTGGAAAGGGCCTTTAACGAAACAGTGACTGCATAACATTAAAGAATAAGGAGTTTGTGGTATGGCAAATTCAGACGCCATAGTAGGCTGGAAAACAATCACCTTTGGATGCCATATCCTGGAGCCTGGCAATGCAGCCAACTTCAGGACAGGAGACTGGCGTTCACAAAGGCCTGTTGTTGACAAGGAAAAGTGCATCAAGTGCGGCATGTGCTGGGTTTTCTGCCCGGATATGGCATACAATCAGGACGAGGACGGATACTTTGTGGTTGACTTGGAATATTGCAAGGGTTGTGGCATATGCGCCCACGAGTGCCCCAAAGATGCCATAACAATGGTTCCAGAGGAGGGGTAAATCATGTCAAAACGCGTGGGAATAGAAGTTTCAATAGCGATAGCAGAGGCAGTTGGACTAGCTAGGGCAGAGGTTATTCCTGCCTATCCAATCACGCCTCAGACACACATTGTGGAACATCTTTCAGAGATGGTGGCAAATGGTGAGTTGGATGCAGAGTTCGTACCTGTAGAAAGTGAACATGCAGCAATGAGCTGTTGTTGCGGTTCTTCTGCAGCAGGTGCACGGACGTTCACTTCATCAAGCTCCCAGGGACTGAGCCTCATGAGTGAAATACTCTATATTCCTAGTACCATGAGGCTGCCTATAGTGATGGTTGTTGCAAACAGGGCAATGTCTGCTCCTATCAGTATCTGGAATGACCATCAAGACATTATGGTGCAAAGGGATACAGGCTGGATAATGACCTTTGCAGAAAATGGTCAGGAGGCAGTGGATCTGACGCTTCATGCCTTTAGAGTTGCAGAGGA
>JAMOUE010000410.1 GCA_027068235.1 Deltaproteobacteria bacterium
AACGGCGTTTTACTTCTTCATCATCATAGAGGCTCCCAGGCATCATTCTTACGAGCAGATGAAAGTGGTTTCCCATTATGCAGAAGCCCAACACCTCCACAAAATATACAGCACTCATCTGCTTTATGAGCCTTAGAAGATGTTCTTTTTCAACATTGCCCAGCACATAGCCATCCAGGGCGGTTCTGGACATGACGTGATAAGCAGTGGGCTCGCCTGTTATGAGCATTCTTGGGATTCGGGGCATGGGAAATGGCTCTCTGTTATTCCTATTTCTTTTGCAGCTTTAATTTCTTAACAGGAAATGGGCTCATATAGATGATCGAAAAATCAATGCCTCAACCTAAATTATTCGCCTGTCCCCTATTTCCTTCTTTTTCCACATCGCCCAGCACATAACCATCCAGGGCAGTTCTGGACATTACGTGATAAGCAGTGGGCTCGCCTGTTATGAGCATTCTTGGGATTCGGGGCATAGCTACTGGCTTTCGAGGTTATTATTCCTTCCTTGTTTCTCCAGTTCTTAAAAAAATGGCTTACATAAATGATCGGAAAAGCAAGGCCTCAACCTAAATTATTCGCCTGTCCCCTATTTCCTTTTTTAACAGGAAATGGGCTTATATAGATGATCGGAAAATCACAGCCTCATCCTAAATTATTTGCCTGTCCCCAGTTCTCACTTTCTTGCAGATTCTTGGCGAAGCGGAGCGGCTGTAAGTTGTGCTGTTTGAGCCTGCCAACAGCAGGCGAGTTGTGCAACTTACAGCGGAGCAAGCTTTAGAAGATGCAGAAATGCGAGGTGGAGCCGGAAGGCAAGAAGCCCAAGCAGCCTGTCTGAAAATTTTTCACCTGTCCCCGTGAAAAAATTATATGAATCCTGATCCATAGACATGGATTTTTTTAATATTATGCACTAGGTGTTGCGTCCACCAGAGCTGGTGCGAAAATTCACAATATCTCTAAAAACAATCTCCGGGTTATGTAATTGAAAAATAGAGGAAAGTAGATTGTGGTGCCCCCGGCACGATTCGAACGTGCGACACCAGGATTAGGAATCCTGTGCTCTATCCCCTGAGCTACGGGGGCTGCATGAATTAAGAACAAACAGTTTTTTAACATATCTCATATCTTAATGTCAAGAAATAGCTCCCACCAAAAGCACTGTTATTCCAATAAGTTGGAATATAATATTCCTGATTTTGTCAAAGTTGACACCATCCAAGAACCCACATACAAAAGCTATAAAAATTGTATTATACATCTAAGAGCCTTTAAACTTGCAAAAAATGGGATGGCTGAGATGGCATCCCTGTTATCTTTAAGAGGCCATATCTTCATTAAAAATAAAAAGAGAGAATAAGTGATAAGAATAAAAGAGCTCAACCTCTGTTACGGCAACAAAAAAATCTTTGATGGTATTTCGTGCTCAATTCA
>JAMOUE010000411.1 GCA_027068235.1 Deltaproteobacteria bacterium
CATATGTGAGGCTCCATCAGGAAGGTTCATACAAAATAAGTGCAGGATAAGGTGCAGTCTATCAGAGATCAGCTTTATTTCAACTGTTCAAGGGCCACTTATGAGCTTTTTCGACAGCCTCAACGACTAGGGTCACTTGCCGACATGGAGCAAGGCCGAAGGCCGCAGCGGAATGGCGGTCTGTCTGTCTGAGGTGGACCCCAATATCAAGACCATTTTTGTTTAAGTTTAAGGTGTACCATAGCTGCCTTCATATACCCCATAGTTATGCAGCGTCTCTCAGTTGGTAAGCCTGAAAATAGGCCTCAGCAGGTGTCCTGTTACCCAGGCTCTGGTGCGGTCTCTCATTGTTGTAAAACCAGAAGTAGCTTCTAAGACCCTTTTTCAAATCCTCCACAGTCTCGTAATCCTTAATGTAAATATCTTCATATTTCACCGTACGCCACAGCCTCTCCACCATGATGTTATCCATGGCTCTTCCTTTGCCATCCATACTTATACGAACCCCATGGTCCTTCAACACTCTGGTAAAGGCCGCTCCCGTGTACTGCGATCCCTGGTCAGTATTAAAGATATTCGGTTTTCCGTGTAGCCTCAGAGCCCTTTCCAGGGCGCTTACACAGAAGCTATCATCCATTGTGATTGATACTTCCCAAGAAAGAACATAACGGCTGTACCAGTCCATAACAACAGTAAGATATACAAAACCGCCCCTTAGCCGTATGTACGTGATATCACTGGCCCACACCATGTTCGGACAATTAATGTCCAAGTTCCTGAGAAGATACGGATAAATCTTATGACCCTCTCCAGCTATCGTCGTCCGCTTCCTTGGAGCAATAGATGAAAGACCCATCAATCTCATCAGTCTCTGCACTCTCTTTCGGCCTACTTTGTATCCCAGAGTTCTCAGGTACTTCTTTATCTTTCTACTCCCATAAAAGGGATGTCTGGTGTACTCTTCATCAATCAGCTTCATCAGCTCCAGGTTCTCTTCAGATTCCCCTGCAGGCTCCCTGTAGTAGCTAGACCTTGGAAGCCCAAGTAACTCACACTGCCTCCGCACACTTATCCTCGGATGCTCAGGCTCTATCATGGCTCGCTTCTCTGCTACCGTTAGTCGAGTAACCCGGTCTTTTTTTTAAGCCAGTCCACCTCTATCTGAAGTTGACCAACTTTACGGTACAGTCTATCCCGCTCCCGCTCAATCTGTTCTGCCTCACGGTCCTTGCCCCGGCTGAATGCCTTAGGAGCAGCTTCAAGAAGTTGCTTTTTCCATAGGTTGATTTGATTTACGTGTACCCCGAATTCCTGAGCAAGCTCATTTGCTGTCTTATGCCCCTTGATGGCTTCAAGGGCAACCTTGGCCTTGAACTCGTCAGAAAATCTCCTTCTTCCCACTTTGGACCCCCTTTCTAAGACTTGCTATCTTCA
>JAMOUE010000412.1 GCA_027068235.1 Deltaproteobacteria bacterium
ATAGTGTTCTGATTAATCCTTCTTCTACGTCTTTTATCCCACAAAAAGGATCTATGACATTGGAATAAAGAATCGTTTTTGGACAGATGAGTCCTTGTTCACTTTGTTTTAGATGACCGATTATATTGTCAAGGGGGACGGCTATAGAGTTAATGGTAAAATCTCTACATGCAAGATCTTCCTCAATGGAGTCTGATTTCCCACGGTATTGGCTAAAGTCAAAGGAATATTTTCCATTTGTCACCCTTGCTACCTGAAAGGTTTCATCAAGCATTACAAATGTCCAAGAGGAGATTTGAGCCATCTTTTTTGCAGCAGAGATGGCATCTTGAGCCATAACTATATCTATATCTTTTACAGGTCTTTTGAGAAGCCAGTCTCTAACAGGTCCCCCTGCAATGAATACTTGCTTTTCATGCACATTGGCCAGTATCAGAGAGAGAAATTCTATGGGCTTCAAGATTTATCCTCCTATTTGAAAAACAGGTAGCAGGCCAACCCCAAAAGTACCAGAGAAAAGATTTTTCTAAATTGTCCAGTGGATACATGCTCAAGTAACTGGGCCCCTACCTGTGCACCAATTATGCCGCCAATACCAAGAAGAATGCCTGTTTTGAAATCTACATTGGCCAGTCGTCCGTGGGCAAAAAGGGCCGATGCACTAATGATTAAGATCGCCATGAAGCTTGTGCCAACTGCCTTTTGGGCATCGTAGTCTAGTAGCAATAGGAGTGGCACAACAAAAAAACCTCCGCCAAGACCTGTGAATGAAGCTCCAATACCAGTTCCTGCACCTGCAATTAAAAGAGTCAACCAGTTCATAATAGAGTTTGTCCCTTTCCTCTGTGTGGTGTCTTAGTTTTATATTGCAAAAGCCACAGTGCAGCTTTATATTTGCTGCAAAAATATTCCATGGAGTAAACAAGATATGCAGTGTACTACCAACAGACCAGGTGATGAATGCAAATTTATGGGAAAGAAAGGGTGCACCTTTTTAGGTGGCGCCTGTTTCCAGATAGTGGAAAAATGCGAAGGATGCAACAAGATTGTTGAGACTGAGGCAGGCCGTTTTTGCGCCGTGTTTCCACATCCTGAGATGAAGTGGAAAAGAGGAGTTTGTAACTTTGCAAGTCATGTAAAGCCAGAGATAAAGCAGGATGCCTCTGGAAAGGCCATAAACCCACTCAAGGCGGCAAAGAGGGCATCAAGGGGCCGCTAATTTTAACCGTTTTAGACAGTTAGATTGACGTTAAAATCAAAGTCTAAAGAATTTTTTCAAAGTTAGATTAAACGCACAAGGTAACCTGATTAATGACGAATAAGGAGAAGGGACGATCTCCCTCCTCCTTATTTTATTTTCGAATTTCTCTAAAAGGTAAACAGGCTTTTTGTATCGACCCTTCTGTTTAAAAGTCCCTGTTCGTACATGATTT
>JAMOUE010000413.1 GCA_027068235.1 Deltaproteobacteria bacterium
AATAAAAGTATAGGACCGACAAAAAAGTAAAAAAGAGCCAGTCTTAGAGTTGGCCTAATGATAATGTATTGTAGTCAGGCTGCTTGGGGTATTGCCTTCTGGCTCCACCTCGCATTTCTGCATCTTCTATAGCTCACTCCGCTGTAAGTTGCACAACTCGCCTGCCATCGGCAGGCTCAAACAGCACAACTTACAGCCGCTCCGCTTCGCCAAGAATCTGCAAGAAATTGCTCACAGTCGCTACAGGCAAAAACCCCAAACAGCCTCACAACGTCTGTGCGATAATAGGAAGAATATGATTTTACAGCACAATATGGTCAGCAAATACAAGAAGTTATCTACTCAGTGAGCCTTTTGAGGGAATAAACGCCTGAAAGGCCAGAAATGGATACGGGTTTCTTTTCCCGGCGGGAGGTGAAATAATGCTTAAAACGCTGGTAACAGGAGGACACAAAATCCTTGGTGCCTATTACTGCACTGTCTGAAAAATAGCGGGTACGATATAGAAAACGCTTTACAGATGAAGGAGCACTTGTTTGAGACTCTTTCATACCTAACCCTGCTTTCTCATATACAAATTTCTTGTATTCTAAAAGACGTTTTAAATAAGTGGCACTCTGAAATCTCCAAAGACCAAAATCCAGAGAAAGAAAATCTCCCTTGTTCCCTGACTGAATGTGATAGCCAAGGGAGTTCCACCTGTAATCCTCCGGCCTTTCACATATGCCTGCCCTTACTGGGTTAAGATCTATATAGGCCAAGCAGTTTATGAGGGTATCACCATCTTCTACTATCACGCTTTTAAACCTCTCTCCCCAGAAAAACCCTTTCCTGTTATGCCTTTTATTGTAGAAACGGGAAAAGCGCTGCTTTATCTCCCTCATGTATTCAGACAGGCTTGACCACTTCTTTCTGAAAAACTTGATTCTTTCTTTGCACATATCAGCCTTTACATTAGGGCCGTAGTAAATCTTAAAACGGCGTTTTACCTCTTCATCATCATAGAGGCTTCCAGGCATCATTCTTACGAGCAGATGAAAGTGGTTTCCCATTATGCAGAAGCCCAACACTTCCACAAAATATACAGCACTCATATGCTTTATGAGCCTTAAAAGATGTTCTTTTTCCACATCGCCCAGCACATAACCATCCAGGGCTGTTCTGGACATGACGTGATAGGCGGTTGGCTCGCCTGTTATGAGCATCCTTGGGATTCGGGGCATGGGAAATGGCTTTCGAGGTTATTATTCCTTCCTTGTTTCTCCAGTTCTTAAAAAAATAGCTTACATAAATGATCGGAAAAGCAAAGCTTCAACCTAAATTATTCGCCTGTCCCCAGTTCTCCTTACTCAAACAGGCCACTAATCCAACAGCCGCAGCTCGTCTATATGGTAGGAGCGGCGATGTCTCAATACCTTCTCAAACAGGC
>JAMOUE010000414.1 GCA_027068235.1 Deltaproteobacteria bacterium
TGTAGGCGGGGCAACTCCCCGATCTCTGGCATCAAGTATCCTTTGAGCCTCCTTCCAGGGCAGCTTTCCTAAGCCAACTTCTTTTAATAATCCACAGATGTTTCTAACCATATATTTCAAAAAGCCATTTGCCGTTACCTCAACCTGTATCTCTTCATATTCAAGGGGAAGATATTGCTGACATACGCCTCGTTTGACTTTCAGAGCTGTTATTGTACGGACGGTTGATTTAACGCTTGAGCCCGATGCCATAAAAGATGAAAAATCGTGTTTGCCAATGAGAATCTTGGCTGCTCTGGCCATGGCTTCTACATCAAGTGGTTCTCTTATAATCCATGCCCTATCGTGTACCAATGGAAGACGTTGCTGACTTGTAACTATTATGTAGCGGTAGGTCTTTGAAAGAGCACTCTTTCTTGCATGAAATCCAGCAGATACTTCTGAAGCATTGATAATGGCAACATCTTCTGGAAGCAGGCTGTTTAGGCCCTTTTTGAAGCCATCTGTAGGAATGGAGGCCTTGGTTAAAAAATTGGCGGTCTGGCAAAGGGCATGTACGCCTGCATCGGTTCTGCCTGAACCTATTAGGCTGATCTTTTCCTGCGTCAAGGTCTCTAAGGCAGACTCTACAGTCTCTTGAACGGTAATCTGCCCCTTTTGCCTTTGCCAACCGTGGTAATTGGTTCCTACATAACTTATATCAAGCCTGATATTTCTCTTTTTATCCCTGTCTTTCATGCATATCAGGAAACTCCCTATTTTCTAATTTTTCAACAATATTCCCATAAAATTACTCAAACTTGGCGCAGAGAAAACCTCAAACAATTTCAGCTGGTTACTTGGCATTGAAAAATTTATTGGAAAAACTCTTGACAATTTTAATTGTCAAGTTTATTTACATAGCATCATTCACGATATTACCATATCATTCACAAAGGAGGGATTCGTCAAAATGAATGAACCAACTGTCAGCTCACTAACTGCGGAAAAGGGCCTACCTGTCGTAAGTTCGCGGGCCTACAATGCAAGCATTGCATTTTTTGCATTTATGGCAGCAGTGGGAGTGGCCTTTGGGTTGCACGCCATGTATGCAGGACATGAGGCCGTTTATAACTGCACTAGGGAGATTCCTTGGGGGCTTTTGATTGCCACCTACGTATTCTTTGTTGTTACGTCTACAGGCCTATGCATTGTCTCATCTTTGGGCCATGTCTTTGGATTTGAAAGCTTCATGCCTGTTGCAAAGCGTGCAGTATTTCTTTCCATTGCAACAATCATTAGCGGGTTCATAGTCATTGCCTTTGAGATAGAAAACCCCTGGCGTATGGCTATATACAACATGATCTCTCCCAATCTCACATCCAACATCTGGTGGATGGGAACCCTTTACGGAGTTTATCTCTTCTTCATGGCTGTTGAGTTTGCCATGCTCCAAATGAACAAACACAAGATGGCATCAATGTTAGGGCTACTTGGTGTGCTCTCTGGTATCGCTGCTCATAGTAACCTTGGTGCAGTATTTGGACTTCTTGGTGCACGGGAATTTTGGCATGGACCATATATGCCAATCTACTTTATCACCTCTGCAGCAATGTCTGGATGTGCAGCAGTACTGCTCTTTACCTACATTGCCTACAAGACAAACGGCTGGAAGATGAGCGACAAGCTCAAAAATTCTCTAAAGGCAGTTGCATATACTGGAGCCTTCCTCATGGCTACCTTGATGTTCTTTGATATATGGAAGGTAATATCTGGTATTGCAGGCCATCCTCCAGGAAAGTACGAGGCGACAATGGCTCTCATACAGGGACCTTACGCCTTCAACTTCTGGGTTGGTGAAGTGCTTATGGGAATGGTACTGCCCTTTGTCATAATCTTGGGAACAAAAGGCAAAAGCGTACCAGCTCTCTTTGTAGCAGGCGTTCTCTGCGTAATCGGTATCTTCTTCATGCGCTATGACCTGGTGCTTGTAGGAGAGATAGTCAATCCATTCCATGAATATGGTGTTTTAGACTTTCCTCTTTATCTCAGCTACGTGCCAAGCCTTCATGAGATCATGATAACCATAGGAGGCCTAAGCTTCTGCGCCATGGCATTTCTCATGGGAGAAAAGATGTTCAAAGGCCACCTGGCAGACGATCATTAATTCCATTAAAAGCATATAAATTTTTGGTTGGACATAGGGACACAGACAAGGGCCTGCTCCGGCAGGCCCTGCACTTTATCCGATGACAAGGTCAATGGCCCAGAAGAAGAGAAAACGCAGGAGAGGAGCTCTACCAGACAGGCTTGTACCAGTCTATCCCATAGGAGTGGCTGCAAAGTTACTCGATGTCCATCCAAGGACATTGAGGCTCTACGAGGCTGAAGGTTTACTCTCTCCCCACTACAAAGGCGGACGCAGGATTTTTTCTCAAAGTGACATCCAGTGGGTATCGTGCCTGCGCTCCATTATCCACGATGAAGGGATAAGTATCCCAGGCATTAAACGTCTTTTAAAGTATGAACCGTGCTGGAAAATCCTAGGCTGCCCAAAAGAGGTGCATGAAACGTGCGAGGCCAAGGTTGATCGAACAGAACAGGCTTCCCACGACGGCCGCCTCGTATGTCAACGTTGCGGTGAAAAATTGACCAAAAAGCAAACTTAAGCCACTAACAACAAGCCAAAAGCACCAGCAGTCTAGGCCGGGGCAAACTCTTCTTCCTTTATATTGTACTGAGCAATCTTTCGTCTGAGGGTATCCTTAGAAATTCCAAGTTCGCGGCATGTAGCCATTTTTTTCCCTTTGTTTTTCCGAAGGGCATTTACTATTGCGATTCTTTCCACCTCTTTAAGAGACATAGGCCTGTTAAAAGGCAACATCTCTGGGGTGACAGGAGGCTCATCCTTGTTAGAAAAAGGCTCAGGAAGATGCTCTGGCATGATAAGCCCTCCATGACACAATATAAAGGCATACTCGATTATATTTTCAAGCTCCCTGATATTGCCTGGATAGTCGTATTTCATCAGGAGGTCCAAGGCCTCTTCTGATATGCCCGATACATCCTTACCCTTTTCAACATTGAATTTTTGAATGAAGTGATCAACCAGAAGCGGAACATCAACGAGACGTTCTCTAAGAGGCGGCAGTACTATCTTTACAACGTTGAGCCTGTAATAAAGATCTTCCCTGAACTTCTCCTCCTTAACAAGGGCCTGCAGATCCTTGTTGGTAGCGGCAATAATCCTGACATCGGCCTTTACAGGCTTGTTTGAGCCAAGCGGCTCATAAACCTTGCTCTGAATCACCCTTAAAAGCTTTACCTGAAGGGCTGGAGAAATGTCTCCAATTTCATCAAGGAATAGGGTTCCCTTTTCCGCTGCTGCAAAGCGTCCCTCTTTATCTTGCTTCGCATCTGTAAAGGCACCTTTTTTGTAGCCAAAAAGCTCCGACTCTAAAAGGGTATCTGGCAATGCCCCACAGTTTACAGCAACAAAAGGACCTCGTTTCCTCTTACTGAAGTTGTGAAGAGCCCGTGCTATAAGCTCCTTACCTGTACCGCTTTCGCCAAGGATCAGTACATTGCTGTCACTCATTGCGATCTCAGGAAGGATGTCAAAGATCTTTTGCATCTGCGGACTCTTGCTTATGATGTCCCCCAAGGTATAGCGGCCAGTGAGCCGCTTCCTCAATTGATCAATCTCTCTTAGGTCTCTAAAGGTCTCCACCCCTCCAATGATATTTCCATCTGAGTCGAGAAGAGGCGCAGTACTAATACTTATTGGAACCGATTCCCCATTCACCCTCTTTATGGTGACGCGCTTATTGGCAACACGTTTACCCATCCTAATACTCATTGCCATTGCGCACGCCTCACCACACAAACTGGATTGAAACACCTCCCTGCACGGCCTTCCCAAGGCCTCTGCAGCAGACATGCCTGTTATTTCCTCAGCAGCCCTATTGAAAGAGGTAATTTTCCAATATCTATCAACTGTGAAAACACCATCACCTATGCTGTCGAGTATGATTTCGTGCTCTACCTCGTCTGTAATATCTCTAAAGACCTCAACACCTCCCTTGACCTCGCCTGTAATGTCTATGAAGGGAGATGCACTGATTGAAATTGGTAGGGTATGACCAGACTTTGTCTTTACAAAGACTCTTTGGCCGGTGTACGGTCTTTTTTCCTCTATTGCCCTTGCAAGGACACAATCTGAAGAGCAGATGGCAGTTTTGAATATCTCCCTACAAGGCCGTCCAATAACCTCGTTTTTTTGCCATCCAGTGATACGCTCGGCAGCCTTGTTAAATTCGATAATCCTCCATTCTTTGTTTACTATAAAAACCCCGTCTCCTATGTTGTCCAGAATGGGGGCACCAACAAATTCATCCCCTTCAAAACGGATAGAAATCGCAATCCAGTCATTTTCTCCATATTCATTGCAACTCAAAAGGGCTGTTACAATAGCAGTACGATGCTCACCATCTTTGAGGAGAAAACGATAATTGAAAAGACTTTGTCCCTTTTCGAGAAGCGGAATCAGATCTATAAGCGGTGAAAGGATGGTACAGGAAAAGAGGTCTTCCAGTTCCCTGCCAATAAGCTCGTCAGGCTCTATGCCAAGTACCTGGTGAAGAGGGCCGCTTACCTTTTGAATACGCCAATCTCCATCCAAAAGGATGGTAAAACGCTTGATGTTCTTGGTTCGTATGGGCGTAATTATCTGCGTTCCCGGCATGATTCTTTAACATTAGAATTTATAAGATTTTCTTAAATATAATTGTTTGAGGGCGAAATGCCAATAGAAGAAAGCGCAATAAGATTTTCTAAAAGATGGGCCAAGATGTGCTGGTCAGGACATAAGGCCCTAAACTTCACCTGATCTACCAGTACAGACCTAATACCCAGCTGAAGTGACCTTTGGCCTCTACCGTAATCAAACTTAACATTTATAAAGTATGTTTTTACTCCTGGCAGAAGATTTGCTTGGTCTATCCAATAGTTGGTACAAAATGCCGATAACCCATCAATAGTCAGGGAAAGGATCTCATCCTTGTCTCCCAAAAGATCCATTTCATTCTCAAGCCTGCCAAAATGTCTTTCTGCCTCTTGCTCGATCTTATCTCCATAAATGAATCTCCTGTCGTAATTCCAGTTTATCCACTCATGGAGCCTTAAAAGTAAGACAGACGAGGTGTAAACAGGGTCCACCACACGCTCAGACGGAATCCTGCTTGTAAGTATTTCAGAAAGGACAGTTAGCCAATTTGCAACCGTATCTGGAAGACGGTCTTTCAAAGACTTTTCCTGATTTGCAGTTGAGAGCCTTGCAACACCTTCTTCTTGGCATAGTCTTGCAAAAAAACGAAGAAAAAGTGGCTTTAAATGTTGCTCAAGGACTTTTGAGGCCTGCTGCTGCGAGTTTACAACAGCCTGTAACACATCCTTAACATGACCATCTGTAGATGGATCAAGGAGGGCTATCTTTTTTTCTAAAATAACAGGTTCCATAAATTCAAAAAAAAAGGCCTGCCATTTTGATTTTGGCAGACCTTATATTTGTCAGCTTACAATGTCTTTACTTTTTGTGGCAACCGCCGCACTTTGTTGGAGCGCCATCTGCCTTGTGTTCCTTGTGGCAACCTTTACAGTTGGTGTGCATTGCCTTCATTACGCTGTTGAGCTTCTTGTTGGAGAAATCCTTATTGTGACACTTGTCACATGTCTGGATCTTCA
>JAMOUE010000415.1 GCA_027068235.1 Deltaproteobacteria bacterium
ATAGAAGATCTTTGAGGTTTCACAGACCCTGGTGTCCTCTGGGAAAGAGCACTGCAAGGAAAAACAAGGTCATCTTTCACCGAAGGGAAGATGCCTTTATGAAAGGATACTGCCGATGCAAAAAGTGTCTACCGTAGTTGTAAAGGATGAAATCTTTCTTGAACACGATCCCGGTTTTGGCCATCCAGAATCACCAAACCGTTTACGGGCTATTTACAGCCGGTTGGAAGGGGGAGATGTAAAGCCTCTCTACCAGGTTTTGAGTCCAAGAATGGCCACTCGTGAAGAGCTCGCCTGGAACCACTCGCCCTCCTATATAGAACGGATAGCAAGGACGGCTGGGGTATCTCATTATCAACTCGATCCTGATACCTCCACATCAGAGCGGTCATGGGAAGCAGCCTGCAATGCCGTTGGAGGCGTTTTCAATGCCTTGGACAGTATATTTAAAGAAGATTTTTTCAATGGCTTTGCACTTATCAGGCCTCCTGGCCATCATGCTGAGCGTGAGCACGCAATGGGTTTTTGTCTTTTTAACAACATTGCCCTTGGTGCCCATTACTGTGTTCGGCAACTTGGTTGTAAAAAGGTATTGATAGTGGATTGGGACCTCCACCACGGAAACGGAACCCAGCGCAGTTTTTATGAAGAAAATAAGGTCCTCTACTTTTCAACCCATCAATTCCCTTACTATCCGGGCACAGGAGCAGCTTTTGAATGTGGTGCAGGCTCTGGAGAGGGCTTTACTGTCAACTGTCCCATGTCTCCAGGTTTAGGCAACGAACACTTTGCCTCTGTGTTTAACAGGCTTCTTGAGCCTATAACAAGGCAGTTTCAGCCAGATATAATACTTTGCTCAGCAGGCTTTGATGTTTACAAAGATGATCCCCTTGGGGGCATGCAGGTTGATACCAATGGTTTTGCATTTATGGCCACAAAGTTATTAGATTTGGCTGAAGAGCTTTGTAATGGTCGTTTGCTCTTTTGTTTGGAGGGTGGTTACGACCTTCATGGGCTTAGTGAGGGTGTAGCAGCAGTTCTTAGGGCAATTGCTAAGAAATTGGATAAAGATGAAATGAAGATTGTAGAGGACTTAAAAGAGGCTGATTTAAGAATAGAGGGGCTGGAAGAGGCTATAAATATTCAAAAACGATACTGGTCTTCTCTATAAGTCTACAATGTGCAAGACTTGTTAGTGAGAAGGGTAATTTTATACGATTGGTTAACGATATTGTTTTGAAATAACTCCATCTTTTGCAGAAACATTTGAGAAAATAGCCAATTTTTTACCCAGATTTGGCATAAAATCTTCACTTGTTTACTACAACTCCGAACATGGGTATTTCAATTTTTTATTCAAAATGCTATAATATTTTCGTTTTTTGTTAAGAATTAAACCATAAGTGTAGGAGGTCGAATCATTTAAGCCATGTTTAAAGTAGGCGATCTGGCAGTCTATCCAGCCCATGGCGTCGGTCTGATTGAGGCCATTGAGGAAAAAGAAATTGGGGGATCGACCCTTGTCTTCTATGTAATGAGAATCCTTGAGAATGATATGAAGATAATGATCCCCAAGAATAATACAGAGGCGGTGGGGCTGCGTTCCATCATCTCTGCCAAGGATGTTGAACGAGTATATTCAATCCTTGAGGAGAAAGACGTCAAATTCACTCCTCAGACGTGGAATAGGCGTTATAGAGAATACATGGAGAGAATAAAGACCGGCTCCATCTTCGACCTCGCAGCAGTTCTCAGAGATCTATACATACTCCAAATGGATAAACCTTTATCCTTTGGCGAAAAAAAGATGTTGGAGACAGCAAAGACACTTCTGGTAAAGGAGCTGTCTATTGCACGGAACAAAAAGGAAGAAGAGATCGAAAGAGGGATAGAGGAGATCTTCGGTATTGAAGAGATACAGACAGAATCAGAGCCGGACATGCTCCTTGAA
Organism: Deltaproteobacteria bacterium; assembly: GCA_027068235.1. Lineage (GTDB taxonomy): Bacteria > Desulfobacterota > Dissulfuribacteria > Dissulfuribacterales > QOAL01 > JAADCZ01. The sequence continues at coordinate 1,952 of JAMOUE010000415.1, forward strand.
ATGAAGACCGATATATAAGCGCCTTTTTTACTAGGGCTTATCTTCCTTGGACAAGGGCCAAAAGACTCCTCGACATGTGGAACTAAGAGTAGATCCTTCTGGTGAAGGAATACGGCTTGATAAATACCTCTCAAAAAATATTCCAGATATATCAAGAACTAGGCTCAAGGATTTAATTAAGGAAGGTTTCGTACTCCTTGATGGAACAGTCTGCACTCTTCCAAAGCATAAGGTAAAAGCTGGGCAGTTACTGTCTCTTACATTGCCAAAGCCCACTCCACTAGAGCTTATTCCTCAAAGAATGGATATAGAAACCATTTTTGAGGATGAGCACATAGTTGTTGTCAATAAGCCTCCCAATCTTGTGGTACATCCTGGTGCTGGCAATACAGAAAGGACCTTGGTTCACGGCCTTTTGCATCAGTGCACAAACCTTTCTGGTATAGGGGGCAAGATTCGACCTGGAATTGTTCACAGGTTGGATAAAGATACAAGTGGAGTTATGGTTGTTGCGAAAAGTGATGAGGCACATTCTTCACTTACAAAACTTTTCAAGGCGAGAGCTGTCAAAAAGGTCTATCTGGCTTTGGTGCATGGACAATTTTCAGATAAACAAGGGCTTGTTGATTTACCTATAGGGCGGCATCCTGTTAAGCGGACCAAAATGGCAGTGGACCAAGACAAAGGAAGAAACGCCCTTACACATTTTAAGGTGAAAAAGGATCTTCAAGGGGCCCAGTTACTGGAAATCAGGCTATTTACTGGCCGCACCCACCAGATCCGTGTTCATATGGCCTATATGAAGCACCCTATACTTGGAGACAAGACATATGGAGGCCCGTCATATTTTTTGCTTGAGAGTGGTGAAAAATTGATATTTCCAAGACAGATGCTCCATGCATGGCGTCTTGAGATGTTTCACCCTGTTTTAAAAGACAGGAAACTCTCTTTCGAGGCCCCTGTGCCACCAGATATGGTGCATGTCATCAAAAGGTTACAATAATTCTTACTACAAATTGTTATGGGATAGGCCAGATTTGCATTGAAACTTCTCTACTCTTTTTTATTATCTGATATGTGTCTCTAAAAAAACGGATTTTTGTTAAGGGCAATGCACATGAGGAGAAGAGCTTCACTATTTATATGTTTACGACTATTTTTATATGTGCCCTGACTAAATCCAGTCTTGGTTTATCTTACTTAAGACCGCATTCATGGTACTTTTATGACAAAAAACTTTGCACATAGGAGTTCAAATGGCCCACAGAATAGAAGTTTGCTTAAAGACTAATTTAAAAGACGCCCTTGGGCTCAAAACCCTAAAGAGGGCAAAGGAGGATCTAGGACTTCCAGTTGAGGACATTAGGACTTACAAGGTTTTTCTCGTTGAAATGGATGTTGAGAAAAACACATTGGATATTATAGCTGAAGGTCCTTTTTCAGATCCCGTCATTCAGGACTATTCCATTAATGAACCAATCGCCAAAGCCATAGCAGAGAAGACCGGTCAAGATTGGACATGGTTGGTTGAGGTTGGATTCAGGCCAGGAGTTACTGATAACGAGGGTAAAACTGCACGCGAGGCAATAGAGCTTCTTTTGGAGCGCAAGTTAACTCCACAAGAAGGTGTATATACTTCAGTGGGATATCTTGTAAAAGGAAATCTGAACCAGTCCCAGATAGAGTCTCTCGCAAGGGATCTTCTTGCCAACGACCTTATACAAAGGACTACTTTGTGCCCATTTTCCGAACTCGATAAACGCTATAAAGATTCCTCTAGCCCCTTCTTTTTCGTCCCAAGAGTTAAGGAGGAGGCCAAGATAGAGATTTTGGAGTTTGATCTTGCCTCCATGAGTGATCAAGAGCTTATGGAGCTTTCAAGGGAAAGGGTGCTGGTACTTAGCCTCAAGGAGATGAAGATCCTTCAGGCCCATCTTCAGGACCCAAAGGTGCTGGAGCAGAGAAAAAAGGTTGGCCTTAGTGCAAAATACACCGACTGTGAGCTTGAGGCCCTAGCTCAAACATGGTCTGAGCATTGTAAACACAAGATATTTAACGCCCTTATCCACTATAACACTCCAGAGGGTGATGAAGAGATTAACAGCCTTTTTAATACTTACATTCGTGGCGCTACAGATAAGATAAGAAAGGCACTTGGAGAGAAAGACTGGTGTCTTTCGGTCTTTAAGGACAACGCAGGTGTTGTAAGTTTTACAGATGAATTAAACGTGGCATTCAAGGTGGAGACCCATAACAGTCCTTCAGCCCTTGATCCATATGGTGGAGCCCTTACTGGTATAGTTGGCGTTAACCGTGATCCTTTTGGTACAGGGCTAGGAGCGAAATTAGTTTTTAATACAGATGTCTTCTGTTTTGGCCCACCAGATTATGACAAACCAATTCCCAAAGGGCTACTGCACCCTAAACGTATATTTGAGGGCGTTAGGGAAGGTGTAGAACATGGAGGAAATCAAAGTGGTATTCCTACGGTAAATGGCTCCATTCTTTTTGACGAGCGATACCTAGGAAAGCCTTTGGTATTTTGTGGTACAGGTGGGATTATGCCAAAAGCCATTGGTGGACGTCCCTCCTATGAAAAGAAAGCGCAGCCAGGCGATGCAATAGTTATGTGCGGTGGCAGAATAGGTAAAGATGGTATCCACGGAGCTACATTTAGCTCGGAAGAGCTTCATGAAGGGTCACCAGCTACAGCCGTGCAGATAGGTGATCCAATTACCCAGAAAAAGATGACAGACTTTTTACTGAGGGCCAGGGATCTTGGCCTCTATAACTCCATTACGGACAATGGGGCAGGCGGGTTGTCATCTTCTGTTGGCGAAATGGCCCTTGAATCTGGGGGCTTTGAACTACATCTTGACAGGGCGCCTTTAAAGTATCCGGGGTTGCAGCCCTGGGAGATATTGGTTTCAGAGGCACAGGAAAGGATGACTGTGGCGGTGCCTCAGAACAAACTCGAAGAGTTTTTGCGACTTTCTGAAAAAATGGGAGTGGAATCAACCGTTCTTGGCACTTTTACCGATTCAGGCATGTATCATTGTTTGTATGATGGAAAAACAGTTGCGTATCTCGACCTTGATTTTGTGCACGAGGGTGTCCCGCAGATGGAACTTACTGCAGTGTGGGAAGAGCCTAAACATGAGGAACCAGATTTTGATTGTCCAGATGACCTAGGTGCAGAGCTCAAGGGTTTGCTTTCTCGGTATGATATATGTAGTAAGGAGTATGTGGTTCGTCAGTATGACCACGAGGTGCAGGGAGGAAGCGTTATCAAGCCACTTTGTGGTTTGCTAAATGACGGGCCAAGTGATGCAGCCGTTTTGAGGCCAGACCTTGCACGTCTGGAAGGACTAGTGGTTTCACACGGTATTTGTCCACGCTACAGCGACATAGATACATACCATATGGTATGTGCAGCAGTTGATGAGGCTGTTAGAAATGCCATTTGTGTTGGGGCCAAGTTTGATCAGATGTCTGGCCTTGATAATTTCTGCTGGTGTGATCCTGTGCAATCTGAAAAGACTCCTGATGGACACTACAAACTTGCTCAACTAGTGCGGGCAAATAAGGCGTTGTATGAAATTTGTACTTCATACATGATCCCTTGCATATCAGGTAAGGATAGCATGAAAAATGACGCCACCATAGGAGGTGTCAAGATCTCCATACCACCCACATTGCTATTTTCTCTCATTGGGAAGATAGACGATGTTAGAAAGGCACTG
>JAMOUE010000416.1 GCA_027068235.1 Deltaproteobacteria bacterium
ATGGAAAAACTCCAGTGGAAACACTTCGTGACTACTATAAAACTCATCCTAAATTATTTAAAATAGATCCAGCTAATCTTACGGAACCTGACAAAAAATATTGGCTAAGCTATTGAGGTTGCTTTCATTGATATTTTCTTTTGAAGGAGACAGATATGGAGTGTGGCGTTCATAAAGTTATAACTGATTGTAAAGATTTTTTTTTGGAGAATGAAATTTGGATTTTGTCTTTTTTAGGTGGGTTCCAGAGAGCTCATATTTATAAGAATATGGATCTAAGAGAGGAGTTTAAAAATTCCCTAAAACAAGAAATCAGAAAAATAGTATTATCAAATTATGTAAATACTCGTGTTAGCACGAAACAACATATTGAAAACTTAGAATATATTATTGCCTGGTCTACTAGCTCACCGTTTAACTCCATTTTGAGGGGTGGTAAGTTGCGATGGGGCGTAGTGCAAAAAATTTTTAATTTATATTTGAAATATTTATGGTGTTGGGGGAGAATTCCTTCTCCTCCTCATTGTCCTTTTGATAGCTTTATTTTAAATCATTTGGGCTTTAACAGTAAGTGGACTCGAATGAATAGTAAAGCTGAATATTTAGAATGGGTAGAGACAGCCGCTTCTCATGCCCAAAAGAAGGGCTTGTCGGTACCAGAATGGGAGTTGAGTGTTTATGAAAAAAATAGAATATTAACTCAAACAGAGTTCAATTGTCTAAGCATAGGTGATGACTTCATTGATTTTTTTGTTTTGCAAGCAGGTTTTCAAAAGAAAAATTTCCCAGAAATCATCTTATCATTTGAAAAGCCTCCATTGTTGCATAAGGCAGAACCTTATTGGGAATCTATTCCTATTGATGGTGTGTTGGGCCAATATGATTCGATTTATCAAAGGATTATTATTTATATTGTAGGTATCGATTGTTTACTCCAAAGATGGAATTTTGATTTTACTGATTTGATGTGTATTGTATTGTTGCATGAAATAGCTCATTGGATAACACATAAATTACCTCACTTATCGGCACAAGAATGGCCGTTAGATGACTATCTTTTTACTGTTTCTGAAGTACATGAAGGATTGGCACAAATTATAGTTTATTTGTATTTACAATATAAAGGTATCTCAAGTCTTAGAAGAACATTTAAACGTTTAACTCAATTACAACCGACTGCATATAATATTTATAACAAAAATTTGTTTGGTAATTTGATTAAAAAAAATCATGTAAAAATTATGAATTCACTAATTACCTTAAGAAATAAAAGGAAATCTATATCGTCTCTAAATGAGTGGTTATCATTAATTTGATAATATTGTAGCGACCCGTGAGAATGTCGTCTTCATGGCACTGTCAGCATATACTCGCCCTCATTTTACAACCATAGCCTCTTTTATCTCTTCCTTAGATAAAGAAGTAGTGCATCTTTTCAGGGATATTCTTCTGGTCTGTGACCAGATGGGCCTTATAGGCAAGGAGATGTTTGCCATTGACGGATGCAAGTTGCCCTCCAATGCCTCAAAGGAGTGGAGTGGCACTAAGGCATTTTTGATTACTAGCCTGATAGGCCAAACTGAATACACGGCTAAGAAATCCCCACGGGTATTGAGCCTGTGGGTTGTGAGGTGGTATCCCTTATTAGACAGTAGGCATTGTTCGCTTTCACTGTTTGATGTAATGGAAAAAGAACAGTGAAAGGAGAAAAGAGATGGCCAAGAAGAAGTACAATGCAGCATTCAAGACCAAAGTTGCTATTGCAGCTATCAAGGGAGAGGAGACTACCAGTCAGATTGCATCCAGATTTGGTATCCACCCTAGTCAGGTAAGACTTTGGAAGAGGCAATTTCTGGATAATGCCTCTGCTGTGTTTGAAAAGTCTCAGAAAAAGGAAAAGAAGCTTGAAAAGCAAGTCCAGGAGCTTTACCGGCAGATAGGCCAACTGACAGTGGAGAGGGATTTTTTAGCCAGAAAGTCCGGTCTACTATGAGCCAGAAGGAGAGGAAGGCTTTAGTAGAGCCGGAAAATAACCAATTGAGCATAAATAGCCAGTGTAGGTGTCTAGGCATTAGTAGGTCTTCTATTTATTACAAGGCCAGGAGTTTTTCTAAGAGGGATCTTGCCCTGATGAAGGCTATCGATGAGCAGTATTTAAAGACTCCCTACTATGGCAGGCGAAGGATGTGCCAAGCCCTTAGAAAACGAGGATTCCAAGTAGGGGAGAAAAAGATAAGACGCTTGATGAACCATATGGGGCTTAGAGCTATAGCTCCAGGGCCTTCTACCAGTAAAAAGGCTCCAGAACATAAAGTGTATCCCTACTTGCTTCGAGATATCACCGTCAATAGGGCCAACCAAGTATGGTGCACAGACATCACCTATATTCCCATAGACGGAGGCTTTATGTTTCTTTGTGTAATCATGGATTGGTATAGCCGAAAAATACTTGCCTGGAGCCTATCTAACACCCTGGATGCTGAGTTTTGTGTGACTTGTCTTGAGATGGCTCTCTCCCGACATGGAAGTCCTGAGATATTCAATTCGGATCAAGGTAGCCAATATACCAGTGAAGATTTCATTAACATCCTGAAGGACAAAGGTATAAAGATCAGCATGGATGGCAAAGGATGTTTTATGGATAACATCTTCATAGAGAGGCTCTGGCGGTCATTAAAATACGAGCTTATCTATATCCAGGAGTTTTCTTCAGTGCCTGAATTGCGATTAGGCCTTAAGAGATGGATTGAGCACTATAACCAGGATAGATTTCATCAAAGTCTCAACTACCAGACCCCTGATGAAGTCTATGAGCTTGCCCTGGCAGCTTGAGGAAAAGAGTGAAGGCGATCAAAAAATGCCATATCAACTGTACAAAGATTGGGGACCACTTCAGGTTAACGTTCTTTCAAGAATTTTGAAAATATGTCAAAGGCCTGCCTTACCACTTGGCTGTCTTCAGGCAGGTCTAACAACGATTCTTGAGCCATCTCCTTTTGAAAGATATCATCACTTGCAGAGACGTAACCGCCAAACTCTAAATCCGTCTGTTTCACTGCATTTTGTACGTGTTTATCAAGGGCTTGTGGTATCGGTTCAGGAACACGATTGACAATCAGCACTTTCTTGCCAACATCAACCTGTAAGGCCTTGGTTAAGTCGGCTATTCTTGCAGCCGTTAGTACGCCTCTAGAAGATGGATCAGAAACAACAAAAAGAGTGTGAATAGTCCTGAGATTAAGCCTGGAAAGGTGTTCCATGCCAGCCTCATTATCTACAAGGAGATAACGGTAGTTCCGTGCCAGTTTTTCCATGACCTGAGCAAGTATGGAGTTAGCCATGCAGTAACAACCTGGTCCCTCAGGCTGCCCCATGACAAGAAGATCAAAGCCTGTTGCTTCAATTACTGCCTGATTTATATGGAGTTCCATAAATTCATTCTTTGTCATGCCTTGGGGTGTTTCAGTTTTCATCTTATCCCTGATTTCTCCAAGGGTTACATCAACCTCAAGGCCTAATAGTTCATTGAGATTTGCATTCGCATCTGCGTCAACAGCAAGTACCGGGGTCATGTTGGATGAGACAAGATACTTTATTAACAGGGCTGTGAGGGTTGTCTTTCCTGTTCCTCCCTTGCCAGCCATTGCTATGACATTAGCCCCTGTTTGTTGAACCATTACGATATACTCCTTTTAGCCTTTAAATCCTGGGGTAGCAAAAAATTTCTATAATGTACCAAGTATTTACCCGTTTAACGATTTTTTCTCAAGTATGTCACTCCTCATGTATAGAGTTTTTTTCACCTTCTTACTGTGAAATATTACTTCGAAAAAGTTCAATATTCTTTGTATTACTGGGAGCGTAGAAGAGAAGACAAGTTGATTGCTGTCATTGCGAGGGGGTGCGAATGCGCCGACGAAGCAATCCCCACTGAAGGAGCAGGGTAGTTGGAGATTGCTCACAGCTGCTGCGCCGCCTCGCAATGACAGGAGGATTGCTTGCGGCCCTTCTGGGCCTGCAATGACGGCTCATGTCATCTAAAAAGGCTACTCAGTAATAAGAGGCAGTTTTTACAATGTCTATGGAGGCAACAGTACGTAACAGTTACCAAAATTTTGTTTAATTAAAGACATTTTTTGTCAGTGTCTTTTTTCGTGTTTTCTATAACGCAACTTTTTTCATAGGTACTAACTAGATTTAGTAATTTTCTTTTTAGTCTTCTTTGGCACGCTAGCTGCTTAATAAAAAATCAAAGCCTTGAATAAAAATAAAAAAATTAAGGAGGTGAAAAAAGAATTTAAGCTTCATTGATATTTGTTCGATTAGCAGAGAAATAAACTAAGAATTTAATTTTGAAAAACTTAAAGAAAACAAAACGTAGGAGGATTTTTAAAATGATGATGGAAAAATTTTTACCAAAGGCAAAGAAAGGTGAATCTGGTTTTACCTTAGTTGAATTGATGATTGTTATCGCAATTATCGGTATTTTGGCTGCAATTGCACTACCTCAGTATAATTCTTATAGGAAAAGGGCCAAGGCCAAATCTCTCATAGATTATGCTAGGGCTTGTGTAATGGAACAAGCCTCCTACTGCCAAGGTGATGACGAGGCTAATGATACAATATTGCGCAAGCTGACATCATGTGATAATGGTACAAAAGTAACGTTACCTTCTGGTGAAAATGCAACATGGGCCCATAGCACAAATAATTGTACTGCCATTTCTGAAAAACTAAAAGCAAAGATTGATGGTACAGATTATAACGCTACTTGTAGTGGTGCATATAATGGTACTATTGAGTGTACTTTAACTCCATAGTAAATATTCAATAAAGATCCGGCCATATTACTGGGAGCTCAAAAAAGATGGCAAATTTATTTCTGTCACTGCAACCAGAGCGCAAAACAATTTCTATGAAAGAAGCAGGCGAATATGAAGTTGTCATGGTAACTATACCGTCGCACAATGACATATTATCTTAAATGTAACCAGTAATAAAGGCTGGATCTTATTTTCTGTCAAGAATAAAGACCATCTTTAAAAATTGTCTTTTTATTCAATGGATGCGTTATGTTCATAAGATAATCTGTGAAATATCAACTTCTTGGCGAATATTGAAAGGATCTTTGCCATAATCAAGTCTAAATGGGACACTTGAGGGCTCGCTATTCGATTAGTTCTGAATGAGGTTCATCTCTATCTTCTCTGCATTGCTTACAATATGAAAAGAGCTCATGCTCTTCGATAAAGAGTTAAGAGGAGCAGTGCGTTCAAATTTTTGGAAAGACATGAAAGATGATAAAAGACAAAAAAGACGCTATTTTGTTAGAAAGTTGCCTATAAACTCGCAATATTATAACACTGAAATCAATTATTGATTGGCTTAAGCTCAATAATCCAGATGTCTCAAATTCTAAATTTTAGTGTGGTTGTATGACTAAGTAGCCACAGATGAAGTCGGTGGTAGTTCAGTAAGGTGATTTTTTGCCTTTCATTTTGTTTTTCTTAGAGAATGTCCAAACCTTCTACGCACTCTTCTACAATATGTATGTTGTGATCCAAGCGCTTTTTTACATTGATATCGCTTTAACTGCCGTGAATTCTTTGAAAAAATTAAAAAAGATAGCACCCGAGACTGCTGCATTATGGCTTGTATTGGTATGGCTTCTTTGCATATCAGTGCTTCGTTTT
>JAMOUE010000417.1 GCA_027068235.1 Deltaproteobacteria bacterium
CTTCGGCCCTTGATACTGGGCATCCTGGCCATAAAATGGCTGGCCAGGTGCAGGACATGTTATTTCACTGCCGTTATCATCATAACACTTAGTCTGCCCTGTATCTGGCCAAGTGCTAAACGCTGCGCCTGCATTATTGCCAGCAAGAGCCATATCCATAAAAACACCTGCGCCAAAGACAACAAAAAACGCAACCAAGAGTACTAAAGCCCGAGTAAATATTTGGAGATATCGGGCTTGTAAGCCTTGCGGCTGCGTAAGGGCTGCACGAGGTGCACTACGTGCAGAATTTGATTTAAAAGTATTACTTTTTCTCATATGAATACCCCTCCTTTTCATTCATATATGTATGTATGCATAATCCTGCCAACTCGACATCGAGATAAGGCGCCAAATGTACCGACTAGACAATCCACCGCACCTTTACACCACCCTGTCATTGCGAGCGAAGCGAAGCAATCCCACACTATCCTGCACTGCACACACGCATTTGCAACACACCCCTCTTCTGCCTTGCTGGATGGGATTGCTTCGGCCGCTTTGCGACCTCGCAATGACAGGATGGGTACACTAGGTACCAAAGGTAGGAATTGCTTTGGCTTGCCTTCTTTACCTGGCAACAAGAAGAAAGACTCTGGCCCTTTTTGACCTAACAATAACACATGCAAGGTCTGAATAATGAGTATTGGTTGAAAAAACAGAAAGACTTCCCCTCCTCCACCAAATTATAGAAATTAACCATCTATATAGACTGGTTTATACTTGTTTATAAAAAAAAGCAAGATATCTTTTAGAATTAGTACTTCATCCATTTTTTGATGTAATAAAGATTGTGGTGGTCTTGGAAAAAGATGTGGGTGAAAAGGCTGTAGAATTGCCGGATGTGAGAGCACGTCATTGCGAGGACTCGATAGAGTCCAAAGCAATCTTTTCCGGCCCTCTTCTGCGTCTTCGGGGGAGATTGCTTCGTCGGCGCATATGCGCCTCCTCGCAATGACAAGCTTGGCTAGTGCGGGTGCGGGCGGGATCGCCATGGGGCCTTCCGGCCCCTCGCGATGACGAAAAGTTGCTTTGCACTTCCTCACGATGTAATGACCTGTTTCCTTCCCACGTCATTGCGAGGAAGCCCTTTTTAGGGCTGACGAAGCAATCCCATACACCCATGCACCTAACCCAGTATATCACCCATAGAGGCCAGAAGGCCCCTCGCGATGACGGAGAGTTACCTTGCGCCTCCTTGCAATGACAGGAGAGCGGAACGCATGTGTCAGCACATTCCTGGATTCTTAATTGTCCATAAATGACAAGAAATAGAGGATAGAAAAAATGGAAAACTATCTTTATACGTAACACTAAAAAAGCCATATATATATGAAAAAGCGCATCATTGGCGCAGAGGCTGAAAGGCTTATAAAGCAACCTGATTCCTTAAAAAGCTCTTTTAGGCTGTTAAAAAACATAATAGATGAAGAGGAATGGATGTAAAGGAAAATATTGAAAGGCTAATTGTTGGAATATATAAACTTGGCAATCTCCCACGCCTTCGCTTTGTTGAAGGAGATTGCCACGGGGCCTTTTGGCCCCTGGCAAGGAATATCTATTTAGACTAAATCATCAGGTTCAAAATGGTCTCCACCTTTTCCATCTCCTTGGCAGATATGATTTTATCTTTTGGAGAAAACTCCTTTGATATATTGGCCATGACATATATCAACGTTCCAGCAAGATCTGGCAACTTCTTTTCCAGTTCTTCTTCAAGGCCATACTTTAATGGGGGCAATGTAGCCAAATGATCCAATATCGGTTGTAGTTCCAGCTCTTCTTCAAGCTCCTTGAACTTTTGCATAGATTCCTTCATTGCCTTAGTAAGAGGAACATCACACATCCAGATTACATCCCTGCCATTGTAGCGGGCATTTGCCTCTGCAATGACAAGAAGATCATAGAGTTTCTGATCAACAACATCGCTTATCAGCTTTACCTTGCTCTTATCAATACGAAGACCTGCTGCCTTTTTGTATAACGCCTCTATCTTGTGGGCTCCTGTAACTGACATTTCTTCTCTCCTCCTTATTTCACTTGTGGCTATCTATCTAATCGCTTTCGCCTGACTAAATACTCCCTTACCCTTCCGCTGCTGCTGCAGAATCTATCTATCTATTTGAGAGCCAATTCCAGTCAGGTGTTAATAAAATCTAAGTCCTTTCATTTACCATGCAAGGCCATAAAACAACATAAAAAAATTCCCAGCATGAATATCCCACATTTTGCTATAATGGCTTTTACTGGAAGCGTAAAAAAGATGACAAATTGATTGCTGTCATTGTTTTCTGAACACGCAGTATATTTTAGGAGGTGAAACTGCTAATGGAATACTTTGAATTTTGTAATCCAACCAAAATTGTATTTGGCAAAAGCGCAATTGAGGAGATAACCAAAGAAGTAAAAGGCCTTGGCTCCAAGTGCCTCATTGTAATTGGAAGAAAGAGTGCCAAGAAAAGTGGCGCCTATGACAAGGTGGTGAGTCAGCTTGAAAAGGCTGGTATCCAGCCGTTCCTACTTGAAGGAGTGCAGTCAAATCCCATACTTTCCAAGGTCCATGAAGGAATAGAGATGGTCAAAGAAAATGGCCTATCCTTTGTAGTTGCCCTTGGTGGAGGCAGTGTCATGGACACTGCCAAAGCGGTGGCAGCAGGTGCCTGCATGGATGAAGACGTGTGGCAGGTCTTTGAGGGAAAACTAGAGATTGAAAAGGCCCTGCCTGTGGTGTGCATTCCCACCCTCGCCGCTTCTGGCTCTGAAATGAACGGCTTTATGGTCATTACAAATGAAAAGAGTGGTTACAAACTGGCTGCTGGCTCGCCTCTTCTCTATCCCAAGGTCTCATTTCTAGCACCTGAACTCACCTTTTCAGTGCCAAGAAACTACACTGCCTATGGAGGTGTGGATGCCATTTGTCACCTTTTGGAACCCTATTTCAACGGGCCATACCCTTACACTCCAGTACAAGATCAACTGGCTGAAGGGCTCATCCGCACAATAATGGCAGAGACAGAAGAATGTCTCAGTAGCCCAACCGACTATGACCACAGGGCATCTTTAATGTGGGCAGCCACTCTTGCCCTAAATGGCCTTACCAGGGCTGGAGTGGGAGATCATCCATTTCCGGTTCATCTGATAGAGCATTCAATAAGCGCAATCTACCATGTTGCCCATGGAGCAGGTCTGGCAGCGCTTCTTCCTGGCTGGATGAAGTGGAAAGCCTCAAAGGGCCAGCCTCAAAAGGTTGCCCAATTTGGACGAAGATGCCTTGGATGCCCAGAAGAAAAGGACTCCCTAGACAGTGCCCTTAAAGCTGCAGAGGCCTTTGGAAAATGGCTTGCCAAGATAGAGTGCCCGAAAAGTCTTGCGGATTTGGACATCCCTTCTGAGGATCATGAAAAAATAGCGAAAAATGCACTGTTCCAGTCCAAAATCTGGGGAATAGAAGCTGACTACAGCGTGGAAGTCATTATGGAGATCCTCTCTTTTTGCCAATAAGCGCAACTAGAAAGATACTTATCTCATAAAGCACAAGCAAAGGAGCGGCTAGCAAACACTGATTCACCACATCTGGAGTAGGAGTTAGGATCGCTGCCAGAATAAAGATTATAAGCAAGGCATACTTGCGGTTCTTTCTAAGCATCGTGGCATCTATCACGCCAATAAGCGCCATAAATACCATGAAGATTGGAAGCTCAAAGGCCGCTCCGAATCCAAGCAGAAGCTTTATTGTGAGACTAAAGTATTCACTGACGCTTGGAAGAAGCTTCAGGTCCTGACCTGCGTAACTTGCCAGAAAATTGAACGCTGCAGGAAAAACTACAATATAACCAAACAGCGCCCCTCCTATGAAAAATATGCTCGAAAACAGGACAAATGGCAGTGCCCACTTCTTTTCATGTGGATATAGTCCTGGAGCCACAAATGCCCATATTTCATACAAGATGAAGGGGCTGGCAATAAAGATTCCACAGGTTAACGCCAGTTTAAGATAAGTAAAAAAGGCCTCAGGATAAGAGGTGAAGATGAGGCTTGTGCCTGGAGGCACAACCTCTTCCAATGGTTTGGACAGCAGAGCAAAGATAGGCTCAATAAAGGCATAACACACACAAAAACCAATAACTATGGCGATTATGGAACGAATGAGCCTGGTTCTAAGCTCTGCCAGGTGCTCGGTTAATGTAAGTTCCTTTTGAGTGTCATCTGCCAAAGTCATAGTACCACTTGTTGGAGGTTATTATCTCTATGCCATCCTCCTTTACAACTGCCATGTTTTCAAGCCTCACACCACCCTTTCCAGCCACGTAGATGCCAGGCTCTATGGTAACTACCATGCCAGAACGAAGCCTTTTTCTATTGCGGTAAGAAAGAGCTGGGGCTTCGTGTATAGCCACCCCTACTCCATGACCAAGGCCGTGGCAGAAAAAGCCATCAAAGCCGTGTTTCTTTATCACCTCTCTTGCAACATTGTCTGCTTCCCTGCCAGTAATGCCTGCTTTGATGGCCTCTTGGGCTGCCTCTTGGGCATCTTTCACAACCATGTATATCTTTTTGAAAAACCCCTTTGGCTCTCCCAAAAACATGGTCCTTGTCATATCAGAGCAGTAACCCTCAAACCGAGCTCCCATATCAATAACTATTGGCTCCCCTTCCTTGATCTTTCTCTCTGAAGGCACTGCGTGAGGCAGGGCGCTATTTGGGCCAGAGGCAACTATTGGAGGAAATGAAGGGCCATCCGCCTTTAGATATAGCCCTCTTAGGATCTCAAAGGCGATTTCTCGTTCACTAAGACCTGGCCTCAAGGTTGACACCACACCCTCAAATACCTCTTCAGCTATCTGTTGGGCCTTCTTTATGGTCTCAAGCTCTTCTGCACCCTTTACAGACCTCATCCTGAATATAAGGTCGCCAAATTCGGTGAGAATTGAAGGGGAAAGGGCCTTTTTCAACCTCTTGAACATGGCACACGAGACAAAGGCAGGCTCATAGCCACACCTTTTGATCTGCAACTCACCAAACAGCTGACGCAAAAGCCTGGCCACACCCTTTTTGTATATGATGGTCTGGAAAAAAGGGGCCTGGGATTCAGCCTGTTCCTTGTATCGTCCATCTGTCAGGAGAAGATTCTCCTGCCTTGTTATCAAAAGACATCCGGCAGACTCATCAAGGCCAACATCGTCTGCCAAAAAGCCGCTTAGATAAAACCTGTTCTCAGGGCAGGTTATCAAGACAGCATCAAGCTCCTTTGCAGCAAGGGCCTTTCTGAGCCTGGAAAGCCTGCTCTTTATCTCTTTTGCCATGAGCCTTTCTACCTGCTATTGTCCTTTTAAAATAAAGTCTGACATATTCAATCTACCCTTAAACTTTTGCCAAAAAAAGGGGGCAAAAAAATGAATAGAAACACCATCAAGCTCGATGAAAGGATAATACTCGCCCTTGACGTTGCAGATGAAGAAAGCGCAAAGCGCCTGGTACAGAAGGTTCAAGGGGAATTAACCTTCTTCAAAGTAGGGCTTCAACTCTTTCTTGCCGCAGGTTTTCCCATTGTGGAATGGATTCTCCACAAGGGCTACAAGGTAATGCTTGACCTAAAATTCTACGACATACCAAAGACTGTGGAGCTTGCATGCAAACAATTAAATGACAA
>JAMOUE010000418.1 GCA_027068235.1 Deltaproteobacteria bacterium
TTGTTGTGGTTGCGGCCATATTTCCAGGCTCTTTCTCTAGTACCGTAAAAATTACATACCTGTCTTGGCTATTAGGTTGTGCATTTTTGTTAACACTTGTATGGATCTACTGGTTTAAAAAATTTGGCCTTTCAGATCTTTTAAAAAGCTACCAAACTGTTACCGATGTTATCCTAGCAAGCCTTGCTGTTTATCTAACAGGAGGCATCGAAAGCAGATTTACATTCTTATATTCCATTGCAATTATAACATCTTGTTTATTAGGGCCCCGTAGAACTGGAGGACTCTCTGCGCTTCTCAGTACCCTTTTTTATGCACTAGTATGTTTACTTACCAAAGACAAAGCTACACCTATAGAACAGGCAGCATTTACCTTCTTTTTAAATATGGGAGCATTTAATACCGTTGCTTTATTAGCCCTATACCTATCTCAAAAACTTGAAAAAGCAGAAGACCAACTAGAGGTCACTGCTAAAAACATGCATCTTTTAGAAGAAATTCAACGTCATTTAGCAAACAGCATGAGATCGGGCCTTATTACTGTGGACATGAACGGTAAAATCCTCTATTACAACAGGGCTGCCAAAGATATACTTGGAAGCCTTCTAAAAGACGCATATGGAGAAAATATTGAGCAGCTTTTTCATGGTGCAGGCAAGTTTCTTTCATCATGCAAACCTGAAACAGGAACAGACAAACGCAGAGAGATAGTCTTGGAGCTGGATGGACAGCAATTAATCCTTGGTATCTCTTGTTTTCAGATTACAGATAACCAAGGAGAAATACTTGGCCACGGACTGATATTTCAAGACATTACAGAAATAAAGGCCCAAGAGGAGAGATTAAAACTCATTGACAGGCTGGCTGCTCTTGGAGAGATGGCAGCAGGTCTGGCCCACGAAATCAGAAACCCTCTTGCCTCTATATCTGGTGCTGCAGAATTTCTTGCCCAAAGCGGTCTGGTAATGCCAGAGGGACAAAGGCTTCTTTCTATCATTGAAAGGGAAGCGGCACGACTAAGTGAGCTTACCAACTCTTTTCTGCTTTATGGACGGCCTGAAAAAAAGAATATAGAACGCATAAATCTAAAAGAAGAGCTTTCTTCTGCACTTATCCTATTAAGACAGCGTAAAAAACTTCAACAGGCAAAAGTAGACATCGATATCCCTGAAGAACTTTTTCTGTATGTTGATGCTGATATGTTGAGACAAGTCATATTAAACATACTACTAAACGCATTTCAGGCCCTGCCACAAAAAGATGGACGTATAAAGATAAAGGCATGTAAAAAAGGAGAAGAATATGTAGAAATAAAGATTGAAGATAATGGTACAGGAATGGAAAGGGACCTTATAAAAAAGATATTTAATCCCTTTTTCACTACCAAACCAGACGGCACAGGCCTTGGACTTTCTATTGTACACCGTATTGTTACAGAACTTGGTGGCCAGATAAATGTTGAATCTTCACCAGGGAACGGCACTGTATTTAAGATTACCATACCAAATGAGAAAGAGATATCCTTAGAAAAAGACCTTGATTATCTAAAAGAGGATGACCTTGCCAACACCTTGAGACCACGAAGTGTAGCAGTATCGTAATTGCAAAACAGGCGGTAAAAAATGGTGTTGTTTGTAAGAAGTGGGTCCATATCCTTAGATACTATCCCCCTCTTTTCTAACCTTTCCCATTCAGTGGTACCAGGTATTGGAGAAAACTCTGCAAGATAAGGCCTTACGCCCAAATCTAGTACATATCGAACAGAGCTTTCCACTTCATCCAGATCCTGATCTGGCAAACCAACTAGGAGGTAGACTCCTATGGAGTCTTTGTCCATGCCTGCTGCAATCAAATTCTTTATGGCTGTTTCTAAATCCCGACTCGTCACCTTCCCGCCGGTCTTTGCCTGCCTTTCAGCATCTACTGTTTCTAGGCTAAGGCGTACCGTTTTAAAACCAGATTTTACAAGACGCTTGGCAACATACTCGTCTAAAAATCTTGCATGCAACCCATTTGGGGTATGAAACGAAAGATTTATTCCCCTTTCATCTAGCTCATCCAGGATGGGACCCAATCTGTTATGAAAATCTACCAGCAGCGCATCGTCATAAAAGGCAATCTGTTTTACTCCCTTGTTGTATAAATAGATAATCTCATCTAAGATTTTGGCTTTGTTGATCTGGTGAAAAGGGCCGCTCACTATCCTTGAGGCGCAATAGGTGCAGCGAAAAGGGCAACCTGTTGCAGTGCGAACTGCCGAATATTCCACTCCATCCCACAAAGACAAACGATACCAAGGAGTCTCAGGTCTTGCTTGACGATGAAGACCCAAAAAATCACAAAGTCTTCCTTTATTTTTCTGAAGAGGACCTTTACAGACAAAATCCACATCAATATTCTTTATGGCATGCTCGGTCCATAGGGTTGCGTATATGCCTCCTAAGATAATGGGAACATTCCCCAAAGTACGCCTTATCTCTTCTACAGTCCATATCACACCTGGATACCAGTATGACATAACAGAGGTAACAAAGACGGCGTCCACAGGCATGGCCTTTTGCAGCCTGTATCTAAATTCCTCTATACCAATACCATACCGCGCAAAACTCCTCTTTATGGGTAAGTCTTTTGCAATAGGCAGAGGTACAGGAACCCTTTTGAATTTGCCAGGTGCAGGAAATGGAGACAAACAATCCAAGAGGCAAATCTCTGCCCCGAATGCATGGAGCCACTGGGCCAAACCATAAAGACCAAGTGGCCGAACCCAAAAATTATAGGCTGCAAAGTCTGCAATCCAAGGATTTACAAGAAGAAATCTCACTGTGCCTTTGGAGAAGGTCTCCTTCTATCTATAAAATAGTTGCTACCTTCCATTCTCTTCACCTTCTTTTTCAGTTTGGCAGCAGTAGCAGCAACCTCTCCATAATGCGTATAGCGGCCAGGCTCACAAGGAACCACTGCAATAGACAAAGATGTTAGAGGAAACTTTCTCAGATTTCCTTGACGATCTTTTGAGGTAAAATACCCCCTTTCCAAATCCTCCTCGTCAAGAAACAAGGGAATAAGGGCATTAAAATTATTTATCACATCCTGACACACTGGTTCACATCTATCTAGTGGCACGTGAAACACAAAATCGTCACCACCTACATGCCCAACAAAGCCTTGATTGCCACAGTGTTCTTGGACGACATTTACCAAAATCCGCCCCACCATCCTTATAACCTCATCACCCCGCGAAAAACCATATTTGTCATTGTATGGCTTGAAGTTGTCTATATCCACATAACAAACTGCATGGCCTTTTTCTTCATCCAGCATATTTTGTATGCTCTTCAAGATAGAGGAGTTGCCTGGAAGTTTGGTTAATGGGTTATTGTCTGCAACCCTGTGAGATCGGGCCATAGAAAGCTCAATCCTGGTGAGCAGCTCTTCTATTGTGGCCCTGTTTGAAATTAGGTCATCAACACTATATTGTTCCCAGTCAAGACCAGTGGCAATATCCCTGTCAGAAACAACCAGGAGAATGGGCATAAGGGCCAACTGCAAATTATTCTTAAGAGCTGAAATGACCTCTCTATCAAGGTTTTTGTCTAAGCCCTTTTCAATAATAAGGATATCTGGCGGATCGGAAAGTATGGCCTCTAAAGCCCTTGCTACATCTTTCTTATAACTTACAGAATGTCCCTTGGCCTCCAGACAAAGCCTTTCGTCCTGCCTGTTAAAGTATTTAGAGGTTACAAGTGCTATTCTTGCCACAACGATCAGCCCTCTACCTTTATATCCAAGGTGAAGTCCTGGAGTTCAAGAAGCTTCTCATCAAGCTCGGCTATAACCTCCTTCATCTGACTCTTAGTAAGCTTTATACGCTCCCACGCACCGTGATCCAGGGGTGGAACCCAGGGGTCTCCGCCATTTCCAAAACCAACAGCCCTTATAAGGATATCTGAAAAGTGCACAATTGCCGCTATCTCTTTAAAATCTGGGGCCTGTTCAGGCTTATGATGATATTCTATGGGAAATACAAGACGCTCAGGCAAATTCCACTGTCTGGCCAATATTCCACCTATCTCGCCATGCCCAACACCTATCGTTGCCTTTTCCATATCCCGCATGTAAAGGCCTTTCTCTTTGGCCTTTGCCACTATTGCCTCATATTCATCTGGAAGTTCAGAGCGCAAAACTATCTTTCCTAAATCATGAATAAGCCCTGCAGTGGAGACCTCTTCAGGATTCTTTATATCTCGTCTTTTGGCAATGATGCCACAGGCAGTTGCACAGCCTAACGAGTGTTCAAAAAGCCCAACGTCAGATGCCTGCATCACCTCGAAGATGGAAGATGTCACTATGAGGGTCTTTATGACATTAAAACCAAGTAACACTATTGCATTTGAAACGGTGCTTATCCTTTGCGGAAAGCCAAAAAAGGAAGAATTCACCATTTTTAGCAACTTACTGGTAAGGACCTGATCCTTTTCGATCACCTTACCAAGCTTCACAGCGGTGATCTCCTCATCTGCCACCATCTCATTCAGCTTGGAGACTATTGGAGGCAGCGTTGGCAAGGACTGAATATCATTCAACCTCTTTTTTATTTCCGCCTTGTCCATCTATCTAACTTCCCTTTTTGAGTTTTTCTAAAAACTCCTCCCCCTTTTCCTCTATCACAAGATGTTCGCCAATAAGATGTTTTAATGCCCTAAGCACAGGATCATCCTTCACCTTTGAAAAACGCCTGTCCAACTCCTTCAACTTTTCAGATAAAACCATTTCTCCTGGCAAACGAACAGGATGCCCCTGAACACTGATAACAAGAACCCCTTGCCTTTTGAGCCTTGCAATAAGTTCTTCACTTAAAGAAGTACCGGCTCCGCACAACACCTGACCCTCTGGTGTTACGGCATCTTTTGCAAGCACCATTCCTGCCTTGGCGAGTTTTATAGGTATCCTTTGCACCTTTTATTTGCCTCTTAAACCACTTCAGGCCATTTGACATCTAGTCCAAGGCCCTGTTCAACATTATAAGCAACTCTAAACAAGGTTTTTTCTTGCAAATGTCCTGCCATTAATTGCAGTCCTATTGGAAGGCCTTTCTTGTCAAATCCACATGGAACCGACATACCCGGAATTCCTGCAAGATTGACTGGTATTGTAAATATATCTGAAAGGTACATCTGTAGGGGATCATCCACCTTTTCACCAATCTTAAAGGCAGTGGTTGGGGCAACTGGGGCTGCAATAACATCGCATACACTAAAGGCCTTTTTGAAGTCATCAATAATGAGGGTTCTCACTTGGGAAGCCTTTTTATAAAAGGCATCGTAATAACCGGCTGAAAGACAGTAGGTTCCAAGCATTATCCTTCTTTTGACCTCTGGACCAAATCCTTGAGCCCTTGTCTCTTTGTACATCTCCATAAGATTGGAATAATCTTTTGCCCTGAAACCATACTTAACCCCATCGTATCTGGACAGGTTAGAAGAGGCCTCAGCAGTGGCTATAATGTAATAAGTGGCTATAGCATATTCCGTATGAGGAAGAGAAACATTTACAAGCTCTGCCCCCATCTCTTCCATGACCTTAAGCGCCTTTTGGATCTCTGCCACTACTTCCTGCTGAACACCTTCTATAAAGTATTCCTTTGGAATACCAACCTTCATGCCTTTAAGGCCTTT